>JAQVVC010000042.1 GCA_028699175.1 Bacilli bacterium
GATAAATATATTACATTTAGTGATGAAGATTTTGATAAATTAAAATTATCAAATAAAGAACCCATTGAAATAGTTTCTTTTATTAATCTAGATGATGTAGATCCGATATTTTTAGAAAAAAGTTATTATTTAACAACTAAAACTAATAAAGCTTTTGAATTATTTAAAGAAGCTTTAAAAAAAGAAAATAAAGTTGCTTTAGCCAAAACTGTAATTGGCACTAAATTTTATTATGTTATTTTAAGATTAGAAAATAATAATTTTATTTTAAATACTTTATATTTTGAAGAAGAAATAAATATTGAAGATGAAAATAAAACGGATATTAAATTTAAAAAAGAAGAAATTGATATGGCAATTAAATTAATTCAAGCGATGAGCGGTAAATTTGAACCTCAAAAATATAAAGATGAATATCAAGATAAAATTAAAAAAGCGATTGAACGAAAAATTAATGGTAAAGAAATCATTAAAACTAAAGATAAACCAAAAGAAAGTGTTACCGATTTAATGCAAGCTTTAAAGAAAAGCTTAAAAGAGGTTAAAAAGTGAATCTATTTACCAATCAAGATTTTGTACCAATGTTATTAAATGAAATTAAAAAACCTTTTAATGATCCTGATTATATTTTCGAATTAAAATTTGATGGAATAAGAACTTTATTATTTGCGGAACCTAAAAAGATTACTATTAGAAATAAAAGAGGTAATATACTTAATAACCGTTATCCTGAATTATTAAATATTACAAAAATGGTTACAAAAAAAGTTATTTTTGACGGTGAAATTATAATTATGATAAATGGTAAACCAAGTTTTGATAAATTACAAGAAAGAGCCTTATTAAAAAATAAATTAAAAATAAAATATTTTGCTAAAACCTTCCCGGTTATTTTTATCGCTTATGATATTTTATATGAAGATAAAGATTTAACACATTTACCATTAATTAAACGTAAAAAAATTTTAAATAAATATCATAATACTGAGAATTTTATTAAATCAGAGTGTTTTGATGAAAAAGGAAAAGATTTATATAAATTAGTCGTCAAAGAAAACTTAGAAGGAATAGTTGCTAAGAAAAAAGATAGTAAATATTATATTAATAAAAGAACTAAAAACTGGATTAAAATAAAAAATTTAAAAGATGAAGATTTTTATATCTGTGGTTATAAAGAAGAAAATGATAAAGCTATGGCTAGTTTATTATTAGGTAAAAAAAAGAAAAAAAATTTAATATATGCCGGAACAGTTAATATTGGAAGAAAAAATAGTGAATTTCAATTTATTAAAAAAATCCCAATAAATAAAAATCCTTCTTTTACTAAAGAAGGATATATTAATCTTATTCCTAATGTAAAGTGTACAATATTATTTATGGAAAAAACTAAAAAAGGTTTTATGAGACAACCTATATATAAAAAATTAAGTAATTAGCTTTCTTATTTTAATTTTATCTAAAATAAAGGCATTATTTCCTTACATAATTCTAGACGCTTATCATATAAATGAAGTCTAAATAAAAACTTTCAAATATATATTTGAAAGTAAATTATTTTTTTGTACTTCTTTTTTTATTTTGTTTTTTTGTTTTTAATTGTTTCTTTTTCGTTTTTTTATTAATAGGTTTTTTCTTAGTAGCACTAATTCTACCAGATGATATTTGCGGTTTTGAATTATTTTTTTCTGATGGTTTCTTTTTGGTTTTTTTATTAATAGGTTTTTCCTTAGTAACACTAGTTTTACTAGATGATATTTCTGGCTTTGAACCACTTTTTTCTGATATTTTCTTTTTTGTGACTTGGGGTTTTTCTTTCTTTGAATCATTTTTCTTAATATTTTTACCTGCCACTTTTTTATTTGATTTATTTATAACCGTTTTTTGAACAGCTGCTTTTTCTTTGACTTGATATTTATTCTTATCATTAGCAATTTTTTTCTTTTTATTACTTATGTAATTTATGATAAATTTTTTAACCCTAACAAAAATTCTAAATATTAAACCAAATAATAATATACCTATTATTATATATATAATATAACTGATAAAACTATTATTTTTATTAGTTATATGTAATTGATAAGTAATCTTACTTTCATTATCGGCTTTTACTATGATTTTAATAATGCTACCATCTTTTAAATCTTCATTACCTATAATATTAACAACAGCGCTATTATCTTCTGGTATAGCATTAATATCTAATTTATGATCAGATTTTTTAATCGCTAAATTATACTGTTTTATTCTTTTATTAAATTTGATGTTATAACCATCAATTATAATATTCTTTAAATATGAATTAGAAGATTTATTAAATAATAGTTTAGTAATATTAATGATATATGTTTTTATATCACCCGTAGAATCTTTAACTTTGATAAAGATTATATTAGCTCCTTTTTCAATATTTACAACTTGATTTCCATAGCCTTTTATTAATTCATAGTCTTTATTATCTAAAGTCACTTTGGTATTAATTGTTTTTATATTAGGAGCTAATTCTAAATTATATTCATAGACATCATTTTTAAAATTGAAGTTAATATTATTATCCTTTTCATCAAATAATTCAATTAATGATGCCGTAATATTAGTTTCTTTGATATTATTATTTATTATAAATAATTTATAAATTTTATGAACTCCATTTTCACTAACAACATTAATCGGTATAATAGTTTCTCTAACCTTAGGATCTAATTTTATTTCTCCAATCCCATCTATTTTAGCATTCTTATCAAGAGGTATAGCTTCAATATTTATTACTTCGTCATTAGACTTAATATAATAATTATAATTATTAGAAGAAAAATCAGTTATTTTATTTCCGTTTATTTTAATTTCTTTAAGTCGGTTTTCTGAAGATTGCATTTTAATTTCTATTTTAGCATCATCTATTTTTAAAGTTTCTTTTTTTTCGGAATTAGTTAAAACAATATTTTTTATAGTAATATTTTGTTTTCCATATTCACTAATTGAAAAAAGTAAGATTCCAAATTCTTGATAACCATTTACTAATTGCTTTTTTAAAGTTTGAGCTGTTACTTGGCCTTTTTTACTTGATACTTTCCATAATAGATTATAATTAGTTCTCGCTTCTTTTAATATTACTCCATCAGTTGTAACAATATCAAAAGTAATTTTATCATAATTAAAAGCAGAATTTATTTTACTGCGACAAACAAAATCTTCAAATTCTTGAAATTCTACTTTATCACATTCAATAATAAATTCATTACCTTTAGCTTCTAAATTTAGAGGAAATAATAAAAATAAAATTAAAAAAACTAGTCTCTTCATAGATATACACCCTCTAAAGAAAGTATATCATAAATTGACTATTTTGATAACTTTATTTGTGTATCTTTTTTAGAGTTTTTTATAAATACTTAAAGAAAACTTTTGATTTTTTTAATTATTTTTTCCATATTATCATTTTTAAATCATAAAATTATAAAGTTAGTAAATAACTATCAATAATATTAAATATCTCTTCAGTTTTTTTAGTATGACATATTTCATTTTTAATCTTGCTTGATTCTGGTAAACCTTTTAAATACCATAAGGCATGACTTCTAATTTCTAAGTTAGCTGATTTTTCATTAGTGCTTTCTAAAAGTAATTGATAATGTTTTTTTAACATTTTGATTTTTTCAGGTGCTGTTACTTCTTTAGGTAAAGTTCCATCTTCTAAATACTCAATACATTCTTTAATTAACCATGGATTTCCAAGGACTCCTCTTCCAATCATAACGGCATCACATTTTGTTTCATCTAACATTTTTTTAGCATCAAAACAGGTCTTTATATCACCGTTACCTATCACTGGAATACTAACAGCTTCTTTTACAGCTTTAATAATACTCCAGTCAGCTTTACCACTATAGCCTTGACTTCTAGTTCGAGCATGAATAGCAATAGCACTAGCCCCTGCTTCTTCTATTTTTTTAGCAACTATTACGGCATTAATATTATTTTCATCCCAGCCGCTTCTAATTTTTACGGTTACAGGAACAGAAACAGCATTTTTTACAGCTTTTACTATTTCTTTTATTTTGTCTGGATCTTTTAATAAAGCACTTCCGGCTTGATTTTTGATAGCTACTTTTGGTACTGGGCATCCCATATTAATATCAATAATATCTGGTTTCATTATTTTTTCGATCTTTTTAGCAGCTTTTACAAAAGATTCGATATCACTACCAAATATTTGTTGAGCAATAGGTCTTTCTTCCTCTACCATTTTTAATAAGTCTAAAGTTTTATCATTACCATAAACAATAGCTTTATCACTTACCATTTCAGCATATAGTAATCCTGCTCCCATTTCCTTAATAATCCTTCGGTAAGCCGTATTACTTACTCCGGCCATTGGAGCTAAAACAACTTTATTTTTTATTTCAACGTTTCCTATTTTCCACATTTATAAATTTCCACTTCTTCACCATGTTCTAAATTATAGATATTAGATTCTTCGATATCAATGTGAAGTTCAACATAAGAGGGATCTTTTATTTTTACTACAGCATCAAAAAGTTTTTTACCATCTTTATATGCTAGAACCACTTCATCATTCTTAAAGTCTAATTCTTGGGCTAATTCTTGTCCTAAATGAACATGTCTTTGAGCTATAATTACGCCTTCATTTAAATTTACTTCCCCATTAGGTCCAATTAAAGTAATAGGAGCACTTCCTTTAATATCTCCACTCTTACGAGTAGGTGGATTTAAGCCCAGTAATTTAGCATCACTTCTAGTTACTTCAACTTGATCATACCCTCTTATTGGTCCTACTACCCTGACTTTTTCGATAATATTAGTGTCTGTTTTTAAATTGACTGTACTCAAGCTAGCAAATTCACCAGGTTGATTAATATAATTTCGCACCTTTAAATTTTCAATTCCAAACAATTTTACTAATGTTTCTTTTGTTAAATGAACATGTCTTTTACTTACTCCGATTGGTATTTTCATATTAACCTCCATCTCAAATTATATCATAATCAAATTGACAATAAATTATTATATTTTTGATATAAAGAATTATTATATTTAATATAGCCATCTTTTGCTAAACGATAAACAATAAATGATTTAGCATACTTATCTTCATTATCAATATTATAATTTTGACTTAAACAAACCTTAAAATAATAATCATTAGGAACCATCCAATTAAAAGCCATATTATCAGCTTTCACTTCTAAATCATCATTATTAGTTTCGTATGAAATTAAACTTTCTGATTTAGCTTTATTAAAATCACTTTTACAATGGGCAAGTTCATGTAATAAAGCAAAATATATATCAGCTATGCGACGATGTTTACAAGTTAGATAAATAGCTGGAGAATTTTTATGAACTTTAAAAACTCCTCTTATTTTAGAACCCGGAATATCATCATGAATTACTAAAAAAATTCCATATTTATTAAATACTTTAATTAATTCTGATTCATTAAATATATTGTTTAAAGCACAATCAGAAATATATTTAATTAAAGTATCAATATTTTCTTTTTTATAACCACTAACTATTTGATTTAAAGTTTGTCGATAACATTTTTCTAACCATAATAATAACAGTTCTGGTTTATTATTTTTACTTTTATAAAAACCTTCTTTTTCTAATTCATGAATTTTCTCAGGAGTTGTTACTCTTAAAAATTTTAATATATCTTTAATAACTTCTACTTTATCTTCTTGATCAATAAAATCAATATATTTAGTTTGAATTAAATATTTATAATTAAATTTATTTAAATAATTAGTTAGTGTTATATTTTCTTTTTTTAAATAACTGGTAATTTTTTCTTCCATTTTATAGTTTAATTCCGTTTTAAAAATATAATCTATCGGAATACTGGTTATAAGTGATATATTTTCGATGATTGATGATGATAAATCTCTTTTACCAGACAATATATCAATAAGATGTTTAGGAGTAATACCTATTCGATTGGCAAAATCTTTATTATTAATATTATTATACTCTAAATAATCAATTAAATAATCTTTAAATCTAATTTTAGTCATCTTAAAAACTCCTTTCTTATTTTATTCTATTCTTTCTTTTCTTTTAAAATCTTGATAATGATTCATAGTAATATTTAGTAATTTGACGATATTATTTTTTTCATCAATTGTAAAAATTAATCTAATTACTCCACCATTTTTAGAAAGCCTAAAACTATATTGTCCATTCATATTATATTTTAAAGCTTCAAAACCATACATAATAGATATAGGATTATATTTTAAAGCTTCAAAAGAATTACATTGTCTAATATGATTTAAAATCTTTTCAAGCCTTTGTCTTTCATAATTATATCTTTTTAATTGCTTTTCCTGATTTTTAAAATTACCACGATCTATAATCACTTATAAACCTCCCTTTTATTTCCACCTTTCTTTTTTCTTAAACACTTTTTTTCTTAAACATATATTAACATTATTGTTAATATATGTCAACAACATTATTCGTTCTTCAAGATATCTATAACATTATTTTTACTAGCTATTTTAGC
>JAQVVC010000043.1 GCA_028699175.1 Bacilli bacterium
GTATTTCCTAATTCTCCAATAGTTAAATATAAACTATTTGAATTTAAAAAACTATTAATAAAATTACTTGTTGTAGAAGTAGACAATTTAAGGTTCCCACGGCTTTTAAATTCAATAGTATATTCATTTTTTAATGATCCAAAACTATTTAGATTGGTATTAATATTACCAGTTAATGTTATTCCATTTGTTTTATTATTTGCATAAGGTATATTTGATTGACCGGAAATATTTGTACCCGATAAATCAGTAATATAATTAATATTAGTAGAAAAACCTTTATTACCCGTATTATTTAAATAATCATAATGTAATATTAAATTATTATTTATATAATTAAGTAAAGTATAAGGATCTGAATATACGCCTTTGCCTCCTGAAATTGGAGTATTTTTATCTATAGTTGCTGATAATCTTACCGGATAACTTTCATTATCATCTAAAGGATTTTTATATTTATTACATATTAAGTTTATACAATTAATATATAAATAAAATTCCGAACTCGAATTATCATAATAAATAAATTCATTAGGATAATTTAATAATGCATTTTTTTCTGAAGCTTCAATTTCTAAATCTTCAATTTCTGAAAGTTGGGTTTTTGTTATAAAATTAACATGGGAATAATTTTCATCTCCTCCCGTTGTATATAAATTATAAAATAGATTAGGTTCATTTTTCATTACTTCAATGTCTTTATCTTTATACATTGTAAATAAAGAGGTTACACTTAATAAATTAATAGTATTATCACTATTAATGCTTGCAACTATCCATAACTTATCTTGAACATTTATATATTTTTCATTAGAAAAAAGAGACATTTTTAAATAATCCCCAACTTTTAATTTAGATGCTGTACGATTATTTATATCAGATAATTCAGATTTTGTATTATTAATTATATTATTTAACAATAACCTATTATGAGCATAAGATGCAACTAATGTCAGTAAAAGAGCACAAAAAATTAAAAAAAAGGAATATAATAATGATGTTGCAATAAAACCATTTTTCTTCATTATGATACTCTCCTATCATTATTATTATAATATAAAAAGAGAATAAAAAAAAGGAATATTTATAAATAGTCTTAATTTAACTACTTATTATTTCTATTATTAAATCCATATATCATCTCTAGCCATAATATTTTTTTAATTAAATAATATTTTAGACATTTATATACTATTTTACAAATGTTTTATTAGTAAATTCTACCGAAGGAGATTTTAAAATCCCATGGCAATTACAAAATAGAAAGGACAATGAAAACTCTTATTGTATATCCTATCTTTTACTTCTTTATTTTGTGCTTCACTTCTAAAACTTTCATCTTTTATAATAAATTTAATAGCGATTTTTCCTTATATAAAAAATTAGATAATATAAATAAAAAGATAATCATTTATTTTAATTATCTTTATTATTGTCTTTAATATTTTTTTTACATATATTATATTAGGTGATGACTATGCGTCCTCGTCCAGGTCCTTTTAAAGGTTTATTTGGAGTATTTGCTATTTTTATTCTTTGTGGCTTAATATTATACCAACTTATTATTACTTTACTTCTTCCTTTTAGATTTAATTTATTAATTTTATTATTTGAAGTATTTCTTTTATTTTATATTTTGTGGCGCATAATATGGTTTTATTAACATTTCAGTTTTATATACATAAGTAAGCATTTCATTAACTTTTCGTGTATTGTCAAATTCATAAATAGAATAATTCACTTCTTTTGGAAGAGATATCATAATAAAAAATAATTTTAATTCTTCTTTACTTAAAGGGAATTTTTGATTATAATTTTCTAAAAAATTACTAAATTCATATTTATTATAATCATTTGTATATAAATTAATTAAATCAAGAATAGGAGTATCAATACTATAATTATCCCAAGATATTAAATAATCATTTTTATTTTTAATGTAATGATCAATAGTTAAATTATTATGACAATAGACAACTCTTTCTTTGGTTTTATCTGTCATTAGTTTAAACCAATTATCTAATTCATCTTCAATATATTTTAAATTTGCAAATAACTTACTACTATTTCTTATTAATAAATAATTTGATGGACTCATTATAACCTCGGAAGCAATTTTTTTAAAAAGTTTCTCATAATATTCTTTTAAATATCTAATATTATTTTGAATTTCTTCATAAATATTTTTTATATAATCAGCTGTAATAGGTTTAAAATAAGCAGTTTTATTATGAAGTAACGCAAGTAAATCTGCCATATCAGAGGCTTTTTGATTATTAGGAATATTAACACTATCTAAATACTCATAGACATATTTATTGTCAACCTCATCAATAATTTCTGGGTAATTATTAAATTGTCTAGTATTTAAATAATTATATAAAGATTTAACATCTTTATTTTTTTCTTTTATAACACATTTACCATTTTCAGTACACAATATTTTACTCTTTCCAGTTATAGTTATTTTATTAGGTTTTAGGATTTCATTAATTTTCTTCATCAGGAATAATTAACTTCATATTTAAAATTAATTCATCAAAATTGTTATATTTTTTTAAATCATTTAAATTTGTATTATAAAGCGCGCAAATGCTTTCTAAAGTATCAGATGGAATTACGGTATGAACATGATAAGTTATAAAGCTTTCTTCGGAGTTAATGCTATTTATAATGGTATTTTTATCTGTTTCAGTTACTTTAGGTTCTTCTTTATCTGCATCTAATTCTTCTTCATCGTTTCTTTCTTCATTTGTTATCGGAGCTTTAGGAATTATCATGCTCTCGCTATTTATTTGGATTCTTTCTTCTTCAATAAAATTTTTATCATCATCATTTCGATCATTTTTTTCTAGAGCTGGCTTTTCTAGTTCCTTTTCATCTTCTGTTAAATCTATTATTTCAGCTTCATTATTTTGTAAAAATTCATTTAAATCAGTTTCTTCTTCAAATTCAATTAAACTTTGTTCTCCTCTTATTAGATATTCAATATGGACTTCTAATATATCTTCATTTAATTCATAAGAAAAATCATTTATGTCTACTTCAACACTATCTAAATTTACATTACTTCTTAATTCTGTACTAAAAGGTATTCTAAAACTAAAATCTTCTTTATTAATACTTACTTCATGTAAACGATATTCACCTGATAAAATAAATTCTCCTTCACAATTAGAACCAACAACATCATAGTTATGTTCAATAGATAAACTAGTTATTTCATAAATATTACTTTTAAACATTAACTCTTTATCTAAAATAAATGTTTCATTCATATAATCACCCTTTCTAAGAAATTATATGATAAAATATTGTTTTTAATGCAAACTAAAACAAGTAATTTTATTTACTTGTCTTAGTCTTTTTAAATAAATCTTTATATAATTCATCAAAAGTACTTACAAATATTAATTTCATCTCTTTTAAAATAAAACTAGGAACATTATTAATGTCATCAACATTTAATTTAGGTAAATATATAGTTTTAATATTATTATTAAAAGCTGTTATTATTTTCTCTTTTATTGATTTTACTTTTAATATATTACCATATAAATCTAATTTACCAGTAAAAGCTACTTGAGAATCAATTTTAAAATTATTAGTTAAACTCAGTATTGATACGGCCACTCCTAATGAACCGCTAGCACCATTTAAATTTATATCTTGATTAAAATTAATATGAAGTGCCTTATCATTTAATATTTTATTATTAATATAGTTCATTGCTTTTAAATAATTTATTACTACCAATATATTGTCTTTAGTAATATCGCCAACATTACCAGTAATAGTAATTCCTTCTTCATTAGGAATTAATAAACTTTGAACATTAATTATTTTACCACCTAAAGGACTTACTCCCAATATATTTATATTACCAATATCATTATTAACAATTAAATTATCATAAATAATATTACCTAATACTTTTTTGATATAATCTAAGGTTATTTTAGAAGTAGTTATATTATTTATAATAATATTTCTGATTAATTTATCTAATATTCTTTCTAATTCTCTAACACCACTTTCTAAAGTATAGTGATTAATAATAAATAATATTAATTCCTCTTTAAATTTGATTTTTTTATAATTATATTTTAAACAAATATTTGGAATTAAATAATTAAGAGCAATATCTTTTTTATCATAAATTGTATAACTATCAATATGCATTATTTCTAAGCGATCTTTTAAAGGTGCTGGAATCATATTTTCATCATTAGCAGTTAAAATAAATAAAGTTTTAGATAAATCAAATGGTTCTTCAATATAATTATCAATAAAGTTTTTATTTTGATTAATATCAAGAATATCTAATAAAGCACTTGCAGGATCGCCTTTATAGTCTTTAACCATTTTGTCAATTTCGTCAATTAAGATAACCGGATTATTAACCCCACATTTTTTAATACCGGATATTATTTTTCCAGGAGATGCTCCTAAATAAGTACGACGATGCCCAATTAATTCACTTGAATCATTTAAACCACCAACACTAATTTTAAAAAAATCTCTTTTTAAAGCTGAACTGATACTCATTGCTAAAGTTGTTTTACCTACTCCAGGAGGTCCTACTAAACAAATAATCGGGCTTATCAACAGAGGGTTAATAGTTTTTAAAGCCGCATATTCTTCAATTCTTTCTTTTATATGCTCAACTCCATGATGGGTTTTATTTAAACGATTATTAATTGCATTAACATTTAATTCTTCTTTTGAAGATTTATCAAAAGGAAGACTTAACACGGTATCTAAATAATTTCTAATAACCGATGCATCGGGACTATTTTCTGGAGTATAATTGTATTTTTTTAATTCATGTTCTAATTTTTTACGAATCGTTTCATCAACATTTAAGGCTTTAATTTTTTCAGTATATAATAGTATTTCACTTTCTTTCGTACTATTAATTCCTAATTCGCGATTTAATTTTTCTACTTTAGCTTTTAATAAATATTCTTTTTGTTCACGCTCAAAATCGATTCTAATATCTTGGTCAAGTTTATTATTTAATTTTATTAACTCTAATTCAATTGTTAAATCAGCAATTAAGTTACGAGCCCTTTCTCTTTCGCTAAATTCATTCATATATTTAAGTTTTTTATTTAAAGGTAAATTAATAAAAGGCACTACTAAATCAGTTAGGTTATCTAAAGATTCATTTTCATTAATCTTAAATAAAATACTATTTGATGATTCAGGGTTTAACTTAATAAATTTTTTAGTTTGCTCAATTAACTTTCTTTTTAAAGCTACTTCTTCATTAGTTTCCCCTTTATCAATATATAATTTCTTAATAGTTGAGATTAAAATACTTTTATTATCTTTATAATTAGTATAATTTAAAGTTTTTATCCGGTTTAAACCTCTTATTACAACCCGATAGTTACCATTAGGAAGCTGTATACTAGATTTAATATAAGTTAATACCCCTACTTCAGGTAGATCTTTAACTGACGGAGATTCTTCTAAAGAATTAACTGGCAAAATAATTAAAATCTTTTTATTATATTTATTAACACTTAAATCAATAATCTTTTTACTTAAATCATTATTAAGTTCAATCCGGACTTCTTGAAGCGGAAGTAATGATAGTTTTTTCAGTAATAATACTGGAATATCTTCTTTAATAATCAGCACCTCCAAATATGAGTTTTATTATAGTATTTAAAATCAACTTTGTAAAGTTAAAAAGATGATTTTAAAATATTTTATATCATTAAAAATATCCCGGGCAAAAACCTAGGATAATTTATAATAATATTATTTTCATTGTACTAAATAAAGATTTGATCAATTATAATATTACTTTTAGTTTATAACAAATAATTTTAAATCTTCTTCGGTTAAATTAAGATTAAAATCTTTAACAAAAATTTCAGCTAAAATTACATCTTTATTTATTTTATCTCCAACTTGATGAAGGATTTTTATTCCCACGGAATGATCAATAATATCATCTTTATTTATTTTACCTGCTCCTAATTTTAAAGATAATTTAGCACAATTTAATGCACTAATTGATTTTATCTCGCCGGTGACATTACTTTTTAAATAAAAGACTTTATCACTTACTTTAATAGCGTTTATATCTCCACCTTGAGTAGTAATCCATTTTTCAAACATTTTATAAGCACTGCCTTTTTTTAAAGCATTATTAGCTAATATCTTAGCATCATCAACAGATATATTTTTAGCCATACTTACAATGTGAGATGCTATTTCTATACTTACTTCTTTTAAGCGATTATTTTTACCCTTTAAGACTTCAATTGCTTCTAAAATCTCTAGAGCATTACCAATTGAAGATGATAAAGGTTCATCCATTCTAGTAATAATTGTTTTAACTTTCTTATTATAATGATTTCCAATACTAATAACCCAAGAAGCAAATAAATCGGCTTCTTCTTTTGTTTTAATTAAAGCCCCACTACCTACTTTAACATCTATTACGATATAACTAGCACCACTAGCTATTTTTT
>JAQVVC010000044.1 GCA_028699175.1 Bacilli bacterium
GTTAAAGTAGTAGTATTATTTCCAGTTACCGTAAATGTTTTTGTTCCCCATGCAGCTTCTCTTGGAAGCATATTACCCATATTTATATTATTTCCACCATTAAAAGTAATATCCATTGTTCCACCAGTTACTGTTATCGTAGTTGTGCTTTCTGAACCAGTTATATTAGCAGTAAAAAACGCATAACTAAAACCTAACAATAGAAAAAATAAAGAAATATATATTAATTTTATTAAAATTTTATTGATTTTTTTAAGTTTGATCACTGTGCATCTTCCTTTGTGCTGTATATTTTTTCAATATTAATTTTACAATGTTATGTATTTAATAGTCAATAATCAAGGCTGAAATGGAATTATTTTCCAATTAATATATTGTTTAAATTTCTGATGTATAAATCCCAAATATTTGCTTTATTAATATTTTCTTTAACTGTTATATTTACTCTATTTATTACTTTATTATTTTCTATTATTTCTAAATGCCCAACTACATCTCCAATTCTAACTGGAGCTTTTATTTTATTCGTTATTATATTATAAGTATATTTTTTTTCTTCATTCATATTTTCTAAGTTTGTGGCATTTTCGATTAATCTTATAGCAACATTTTCTTTTTTGCCATTTAATATTTCGATTGTACCTAAATCATGTTTAGCATCTAATATTATTTTTAATTTAAAATTACTAAAACCATAATTTAATAATTCGACCGTATCATTACTTCTATCTTTAGTTGTTGGTGATTTCATAACCACGCTTATTAATCTCATATTATTTCTTACAGCAGTTGCAGTAAGACAATAACCAGCTGCATTAGTAAAACCAGTTTTAAGGCCATCTAATCCACTATAGTATTTTATTAATTTATTAGTATTAACCATCCAAGTAGAAGTACCATCTGGTTTATTTAAATATTCCTCGTATATACTAGTATAATTTAATATTTTTTCATGTTTAAGTAATTCTCTAGTAATTAACGCCATATCTTTAGCTGAAGAATAATGATTATTTTCATCTAATCCGTGGACATTCATAAAATTAGTACTAGTACATCCTAATTCTTTACACCTTTCATTCATTTTTTTAACATATTCATCATTTGTTCCAGCTATATGTTCAGCCATCGCAACTGAGGCATCATTGGCGCTTGCAATCGCAATACTTTTTAGTAATTCTTCGGCTTTTATTTTACTACCGCTTTCTAAAAATACTTGACTTCCACCCATACTAGCTGCATTATTAGTTATTAACACTTCATCTTTTAAAGTTATTTTTTCTTTTTCTAATGCTTCCATTATTAAAAGTAATGTCATAATTTTGGTCATACTTGCTGGAGGTAATTGTTCATTACTTTTCTTTTCGTATAATACCTTCCCTGTACTTTGTTCCATCAATATACTTGATACTGATGTTTTTGCAAGTTCATTTGCATTTACTTTTATTGGTATTAATAAAAGTAGTAATATTATTATTTTTTTCATAACTTCACCTTAATAATATTATTCTTAATTATGAAAAAAAGACTTAATGCGAATAAGTCCCATGAATTTTTTCTAATTGCTCATTTGTTAGAGTATCTACTGTCCAAACATTATTTATTTTTGTTAAAGTAAAATCTAAAGTATAATTGATTGTATTATTAGTTTTTCCTAATTCTGTTATTCGATATTTTAAAGCTTTATTAGGATCATATACATCTTCATCATCATAGAATTCTTCTTGATTAGCACTTATATAATTATTTATTTCATTTTCAGCTGTATAGTAATCATACACTGTTATTTCTACTTCGACAGTTGCAGTATCACCATCAATTCTTTCGTCTTTAATATTATATTTAAGATCAGAATATTGTCTTAAATATATATCTTGATATCCGGTTAAACTATCATCATCTAAATCAAGAGCATTTAAATAATCTCCTAATTCTGTTTTAATGACATCATCTTGATTATTATAGCGTTTTAATAAATCAGATACTTTTGATTTAGGGGTATTACCTAAAGTACAACCTATTGTAATAAATAATAATAGTAAACTTAATAACAAATATTTTTTCTTCATAAATTCTTCTCCTTAATTATAATATGGATATATATTTGAAATTTATACATTTTATGATAATATTAAAGTGGTGATAGAAATGAAAAGAATGCTTTCTGGCATCCAACCAACTGGAAATTTAACTATTGGAAATTATATAGGAGCAATAAAACAATTTATTGAAATTCAAAAAAAATATGAAAGTTTTATATTTGTTGCTGATTTACATTCATTAACTGTTAACCCTAATCCTGATCAATTAAGAAAAAAAATTAGAGAAATAGTTGGATTATATTTAGCTTGTGGTTTAGATGGGAAAAATACTTATATATTTAATCAATCAGAAAATATTTACCATCCAATGTTATCATGGGCCTTAGAATGTAACAGTTATATTGGTGAAATGAATAGAATGACTCAATTTAAAGAAAAAAGTCAAAAGCAAATGACAAGTGGTGTTACTACCGGCTTATTTACATACCCTGTCTTAATGGCAGCTGATATTTTAATTTATGATGCTGATATAGTTCCAGTTGGAATAGATCAAAAACAACATGTTGAACTAGCTAGAAATATCGCAGAAAGATTTAATAATAAATATGGCAACACTTTTAAAATACCTGTTCCTTTTTTACCTGAAACTGGAGCTAAAATAATGAATTTACAAGATCCAACTAAGAAAATGAGTAAAACAGATGAAAACCCTAAAGGGAATTTATATTTATTAGATGAATTAGATATTGCAAGAAATAAAATTATGAGTGCCGTAACTGATTCGGAAACAACAGTAAAATATGACCCTATTAATAAACCTGGAATATCAAACTTAATAACTATATATAGTTCACTAACAAATAAAAACATTAAATCAATTGAAAAAGAATTTGAAAAAGCAAATTACGGAATATTTAAAAATAAGGTAGCTGATGAAGTAGAAACTTTACTTAAAAATATCCAAACAAAATATTATAAGATAATAAAAGATGACACAATTGAAAAAGTATTAGACAAAGGAATTGAAAAAACAAACCAAATAGCCAAAGAAAAAGCTTATGAAGTATATCATAAGCTTGGCGCAGGAAGATATTAATCTTCTTTTTTTTCGTCTTCTATTTCATTTATTAAAGTAGTAGTAAATACTGATAATATATATCTTGCTGTTTTATCATCTGTAACTTCTTTTAAGAAAAAATCTTCTCCTACTTTATTTTCTTCAAATATAGTAGATTCAGCCGTCATTTCTTCATTTTCATCTAATTTAGTAGCTAAAAAATATTTTTTATCATTCTGAATAGTTTCATCTAAGATATAATATTTTTTATTACTTTCTAGTTCCACAACAGTATCCAACTTCATTTTTATATTCCCATCCCTTTATTTTGTTCTTCTTGTTCTAGGCCTTGAGCTTTGTTTTTTTCATCTACTCCAGAAATTAATTGCATTAATTCATTAGCTTTTTCTTTATCAATATCTACTGATTCTATTTTAGTTTTAAGTTTATTAAAGATTGATGGAAAAAATTTTTCTTTTTTACTTATATCTACTCGATCACGATATTCGCTATAAGCCCATATAACGGCTGAAACTAATGCTATAGGAGCCACACCAATACTTGCTCCTGCGGCTATCCCTGCTAATGCTACAAGTTTCCAAGTAAGTGTTCCATATCCTGGATTTTGTCCCTCTTTAACAGAAATTACTTTATTACCTAAATTGTTTTTTATTTCTTCATCAAGTTGTATTTCATCGCTATTTAATGAAGATGTTTCTATAGTAGTTGGAGCTACTTCTCTTTCAATTATTTCTTCATTTGTTTTTATTTCTTCATCAAGTTGTATTTCATCGCTATTTAATGAAGATGTTTCTATAGTAGTTGGAGCTGCTTCTCTTTCAATTATTTCTTCATTTATTTTTATTTCTTCATCTTTTAATTTTTTACTATCAAATCGAGATGATTCAAATAATCCATTAATCCCCTCTAATTCAAAATAAGTTAATCCATCTTTTATGACTACATTTTCAACTTTATATTCTTTACCAATTTCTAATTCTAAATTGGTAGCAGAAGGACCTAGTGTTAAAGATTCAGCTTTGCCATTATAATAAACAGTATCATTAATTTTAAATGCATCTTCTATAATAGGTTCTTGCTTTTTAATTTCATGATCTTTAACTTCTTCTTTTTCTTTACTCATTTCTTTATTAAATTTAATTCCTAAATATTTTAATAATTTTTCCCTTTTTTGTTGATTACTAATATAAATCGAAATCATTTTTTGATATTTTGTAAATGTAGAGGCAATATTTCTAAAATTATCAATCATAATTTTTTTAGTGTTATCTTCTAAATTCATTATCATAACTTCTTGATATATTTTATTGAAGTCTTTCATCAAGTCATCAAGATAATCTACTGTAATATTACTACTTCCTCTATCAGTAATTCTTTTAGCATTTCTTATCGTATCTAAATTAGCACCGTTATAAATACTTAATAATCTTTTCCATTCAATATTTTTTTGTTCAGCATTTAATGAAGTGTTACTACTTAATTCTTGAATTTTTCGATAAGTTTCTTCTCGACTTGCAACAGCACTTTCAACTCGATTCTCTGCTAATACAATTCCAGCTTTAACTTTGATATTCGAAATTAATTTATTAAATCTTTCCGTTTCAGTTATATTTCCATCAATAGTTGATATTGTAGGAGCTTTAGTATTCTTACTCATACTATTTACTATTGAATCAATTTCATTCCTTAAATCTTTTCTAAAATCTTTAGAAATTTTTACTACATCAAATGAATCCATTTGTTTTTTTAGATTTATTAAGTCATTTATTTGATTAATTGGTTTTACTTCACCTTTTGCTACTAATTCGGTTAATTCAGTTACTTTGACATAATCATCAATAATAAATCCACTAGTTTCAATTTTTTTAATAAAATCATTGATTCTTTTTTCTCTTTCTAGGCTTTTTTCTTTATCTAATTTTGCTATTTGTTCAGGTGTCATTTTAAATCTCTCCTTTAATAATTATATTTCTATTAATTCATCAAAATCATTTTTATTTAATTTTGCGATATTAATATCTTCAGAAATTTTTTGTTCATCAATTTTATAAGTTTCGGTTAATTCATTAATTAATACTTCATTATTTTTTACTAAATTGATTCTTGTATTAATTCTTTTAATTAAATCTTCAACAACTTCTTTAACGCGAAAATCGATATTAAATAAATCATCGTCTAATGTCACATTAGATATATTATCTAAAATACCTATTTTTTCTAAATATCGAGGCTTTAAATTATTTCTTTCTAATATCTTGTCTATATTACTAGCATATATTACTATCTCATTATTTAATGCAAATAATTCTTTACCAATTGTTTTTATTCTGACTGCTGCTAATACCCTTTCAGTTGCTTCTTTTTGTTCTAAACTATCAAATAGTATTTCTTTTTCCACTTTTACACTCCTTTTTTATTCTATAAGTCCAGCTTTTCCATTTATTACGATATTTAAATGGATTTCACTTCCTAATGCTTCATTTGGTAATTCGTAAATATTTGCATCTGCCACCCATATTCTCAATGAATACCACTTAGCTTTACCCGGTTCAAGCACTCCAGTATATATTTTATTTTGAGGTTGATTTCCCAATAAATTAGGTCCTTCTTCATTTAGGTTGTAACGAATATAATTATGAGAAAGTAGATTTCTATCTAATAAACTAGGATTATCATCTAAACTAATTGAATAAGTATATGGTACAGCACCAGTATTATCAATTGCAAAAGTATAAATATTATTAGATTCTAGCATCGCTAATTCATCTGACATAGGTTTTAATTCCGTTAAATTTATTGCTGAACCACTAGTATATGTGATTTGTAAATCACCGACACTTAGTACCTGAGCTTTAATATCAGTTTTTACATCCATAAACAAACCGTATGATGAACCTACAATAGTAATAACCAATATAAAAACAGTTGCAACTGATATAAACAATCTTTTTTTCAATTGACTTTTAATATACATTATTATATCACCTATACAATCTCTATTACAATTCTATCATTAAAGAGCATAATAAAGCAACATTTTATTTGCTTTTCAATAATTTCTTT
>JAQVVC010000045.1 GCA_028699175.1 Bacilli bacterium
ATTATCACCATTAAATAATTTATTGTTTGTTCCTTTAATTACTTTAATAGTTTTTCCCGCATCGATTTTAACTATTATATTTGAGTTCTTAGAGCCTTTTTATTATTTATTAATTAATTTTATGGAATACTTTAATAATTTATTAGGCAGTATTACTGTTTTTAATATTATAATTCCTAAAGTAAATAACATATGGTATTTAGTATATTATCTTTTATTGATTATTTTTATTTATTCAAGAAATAAGTTATACCTAACATTATCTTTATTATTAATATTATCATTTAAAATTAAACCTATTTTAGATAAGAATACTTATATTTATTTTTTAGATGTCAAACAAGGAGACAGTACTTTAATATATAATAGAAAAGAAACGATTTTAATTGATACTGGTGGAGTAGAAAATTATAATATTAGTAATAATACTATTACCTTTATAAAAAGTTTAGGAATATCTAAAATAGATTTATTATTAATAACTCATGGCGATATGGATCACATTAAAGACGCGCCTAATATTATAAATAAAATAAAAGTAAAAAAGATAATGTTAAATAAAAACGAATATAATGAATATGAAAAAGAACTATTAAAACTAAACATTAATTTAACAGAAAATTATCATAGTAAATTTAATTTTAAAATTTATAATAATAATATTGGTAAAGATGAAAATACTAGTAGTATTATTTCCTTATTAAAAATAAATAATTATAATATTTTATTTTTAGGAGATATCTCTAAAAATGAAGAAAGAAAATTATTAAAAGATTATAATATCAAAGCAAATATTGTTAAAATAGCTCATCATGGATCAAAAAATAGTAGTGACAAAATATTCTTAAAAAAAATAAAAGCTAAGGAAGCAATTATTTCAAGTGGAAAGAATAATTTATTTAATCATCCTAGTAAAGAAACAATAGATACTTTAAATGAATTAAATATTACTTATTTTAATACTGCTGAATATGGAACTATAAAATATACATTTAAAAATAATTACTATACTAAAACTTTTTATAAGTCTTAAATTATTTTTTAGGCTTAACTATTATACAATGTTATCGATATTTCATAGTATATATTGTACACTACAGTAGTGTTTATATAGATCAGAAGAAGAGTACTCTTCTTCTTTTTTGGGTAAAAAAATGATTGATTTTAAACCTAATATAATTTATACTTGTTATATAATAGCACTCGACATATTATGACAAAATTAAAAAGAAGTAAGAAGGAAAACTAAATGAAAAAGACAAGTAAAAATATATTATTTATGATTATGATGATAGGTATAATTTTATTTCCATTATATAGAGTTAATGCAGCTAATAATTATACCATCAATATTCAATCTAATAAAAGTTCAATAATAATAGGTGAAGAAGTAACTTTTACTATTGCAATTCAAAATATTAATGGTGTAAGTGGTGGACTTAATGCTTGTACTAGCACTTTAAATATGAATGATAATAGTAAATTAGGTTATGTTAGTGTTACAGGATTAAATAGTTGGACTGCTACTTATGCTACTAATTTAGTTTTAGATACTGCTAGTCCAATTTTATCTAATACTAATGTAGCTTCAATAAAATTTAAAGGATTAGTGGCAGGATCGGTAACAATAACTCCAACAGCTGCTGATTGTACTAATGGAATTGATGAATTTACCGGAAATTCAAATTCATTAACTATTGATGTTAAAAATCCTCCTTCTAATAATGCTAACTTAACTAGTTTATCATTATCGGGTGGAACGTTATCACCAACATTTAATTCAAGCACTGTTAATTATACAACTACAATAAATGCGGCAAGTACAGTTATTAATGCTTTAGCAACCTCGGGAGCTACAATATCTGGTCATGGAACTAAGTATTTGAATTATGGTAATAATTCTTTTAAAGTAACAGTAACAGCTGAAGATGGTATAACAAAAAAAACTTATAATATTAATATTGTAAGACCTGATACGAGAAGTACTAATAATAAATTATCAGCAATATCTCTTAGTACAGGATCAATTAATTTTAGTCCTAGTATAAACTCTTATAGTATTACTATACCTTCAGAAGTATCTACTTTTTCAGTTGTAAATGCTACTGCTCAGGATAGTAAAAGTAAAATTTCCTATAATAATAAAACAATATCGTTAAATTATGGTGAAACAAAAACGATTAGTATTATTGTTACTTCAGAATCTGGAGTAAATAATACTTATACCATAAATGTTACTAGAACTGATGGTAGAAGTGATAATAATTATTTAAGCTCTTTAATAGTAACCGGAACTTCAATAGTATTTAATAAAAATACCCTTAATTATAATGCTGTAGTAGAAAATAGTGTTTCTAGCATTAATATAACTGCTGGAGTAGAAGATTTAAAATCAACTGTAACTGGAACTGGAACTAAAATCTTAAATGTGGGATCAAATTCTTTTCAAGTTAAAGTTATTAGTGAAAAGGGTAGCGAAAAAATATATACTATCGTTATAATTAAAAAAGATGAAAACAATCAAATTCCTGGTTTATCTGATAATGCTTTTTTAAAAAGTCTTAAGATAAATGACCAAGATTTTAAATTTGATAAAAATGTTTATAAATATACTATTTATTTAGAAAGTATTTATGATAAAGCAATTATAAGTGCTGAAAAAGAAGATGAGAAAAGCATTATTGCCCTAAATGGAAATGAAACTCTTCAATTTGGAGTAAATAATTTTGAAATTACAGTAACAGCTGAAAATGCTAGTGTCAAAAAATATACTATTACTATTATCAGAAAAAATAATTTAATTGAAGAAAAGTTATTAAATGATTCTAAAAGTTTAATTATTTCTAATAATACATTTAAAAATGCTGAAAAGGGATATCAAGATTTGCGTTTTATTATTAACAATAGTGAAAATAAAGAATTATATCGTTGGGACTTTAAATTAGAAAATTTAAAAAATACTAGTATTTCACCTAAGTTAGAAATCGAAATAAATAATAGTTCGTATAAAGAAGAAATATTAAAAATTACTAAAGAAAATGCTATAACCAATTTAACTTTTAAGCATGAAGGTTCTTTACCAGGTAAAAGTACTATTACGATTAATTTAGCTAACATTTATCAAGAAGGTAAGATAATTAATTTATATTATTATGATAAAAATAATAAAACTATTAAATTGATTAAAGAAAATATTAAAGTAGTTAATGGTACTATTACATTTGATATTGATCATTGTTCAGAATACTTTTTAACTGATAATATTATTCAAGATATTAAAGTAAATGATTCTCAAAATGGATCCATTATTGTATATATTGTTATCGCTACTTTAATTATAATAACAGTGGGATTATTTATCTATTTTAAGAAAAAAAATATTAAGGAATCAGTATGAAAAGGGCAAGATTAAATAGTAAGAATATAGTTTTTTCAGGGATTTTAATTTTAATATTATCTCTTTCTTTTTCAAATGAAAAAATAACTAATAATTCCTTTGTGAATAAAACTAATATAAAAAGTTATAGTACAAAAGATGCAATAGAACCTGTTTTAGGTGATATTAATCCTGAGTTTGAAGAATGGTTAGATTTATCCGCTAAAGAAAAAAAAGAAGGTATAAGTCCTGTACCTTATGTTATAAAAAATAATCCTTCGAAAACTTCACGATTTAAATTAAATATTGATGATGTTTCCGCATCTATTATAGATTCAACATTTGATTTAAGAAATGATGATGGAGTTAATAATGTAACATCGGTTAAGAATCAAATGAATACTAATTGGTGTTCTTGGTTTCAAGTTAATGCTATGGTTGAATCAACAATTTTAAAAGAATATCAAACGGAATATGATTTTTCGGAAAGATATAATCGCTATGCTACCGTAAGATATTTTTTAAATAATGATATAAATCCTTTAGGATTTAACGAAAATGCTGAAATAGGAGCTAATTATTTTAAAACCTCAGCATTATTAAGTAGTAGAAGAGGTCCAATTAATGAAACTGATATGCCATTTATAAATAATATGGATTTAATTGATATTAGTGAAATTCAAAATAAAAATACTACTGCTTATGTCGAAAATATTAAATTTTTTCCTTCATACACAAGCAAAGATACTGCAATGATTAACAATATGAAGCAACATCTTATCAATTATGGAGCATTAGGAGTCGGTTATTATCATGATGATAATTATTATAATGCTTTAACTGGAGCATATTATTATTTAGGGGAAATTACATCATTAAATCATGGTGTTACAATTGTGGGTTGGGATGATAATTATCCTTCAACTAATTTTAAAACTAATTATCAACCTCCAAATAATGGTGCTTGGATTATTAAAAATTCTTGGGGAACTGGTTGGGGAAATGCTGGCTATTATTATATTTCTTATGATGATTATCGCATATATAAACAAGTATATGGTATAACTGAAGTTTCGATTACTAAAGATTATGATAATTCTTATTATTATGATCCTTTAGGATGGAATGGTGGCTTTGGTTATGGAACTGATAATCCAATTTATGTAGCCAATAAATATACTAAGAAAACGGATGGATTAGAATTATTATCAGAAATTACTATTGGTACTCTAGGTGTAACAAATTATGAATTGTATATTAATAATATTGATTCTAGTTTAACATCAACGAATATGAAATTAATTAAAAGTGGTAACCTTGGTTATGCTGGTTATCATACTATTAAATTAGAAGAACCAATTTTATTAGAAAACTCTGATTTTTCAGTCATGGTAAGTTATCAAGTAAACGGCAATCAATATCCTATACCTCTTCAGTCATCTTTTGCAAGTTTAGAAGCTTATAATTATGATGGCTATGAAGCTAATCAAAGTTTCACTTCTCTTAATAAAACCGACTGGTATGATTTATATGATGGAACTGAAAAATCTGTTGGTTCTATTAAGGCATTTACTCAATCAATTGCATATGATTTTACTTTAAGTGATATTATTAAAGAACCTAATATTATTTACGGTAAGAATGGTGGTAAAATTACTTTACCAATTAATAGTACTGATATAACTGATAGTAATTTATTTAATGTAAAGATTACTGATAGAGAAAATATTGATATTACTAATCAATTTACAATTACTAAAACTTTAATCGAAAATAACGCTTCAAATATTATATTAGAATTTACTGGACCACTTAATGCTGGAAATTATAATATTGAAGTGACTTATGATTATATTACAAAGAATACAACCTTTACTTTAGATGAGTTCATTGATATTTCTGATATATCTATTTCTGAAAATCCAATTAATATAATAAAAGGTAATATATACTATGTTGATTTCACAATTTTACCAGCAAATGCTTCAAATAAAGCCTTAAATTGGAGTAGTAGTAATACTAATATAGCAACAGTTGATAGTAATGGAGTTATTCATGCTGTTGATACAGGTGAAGCAATAATTACTGTTTCTTCAACTGATGGAACTAATATAATTAAAACAATAAATGTTAATGCTATTGATTATGAATATACTACCGATTATAGTATTGTAGATAACTATCTTACTAATGTTGCAAAAGGAACAAATTTAGAAACATTTATAAATAATTTTCAGCTTGCGGGGGTTACTATTAAAGTAACTGATAAAGATAGTAATGAAGTGACAAACGGATATATTGGTACTGGTATGAAATTAGATATTTTATATAATCTTAATAGTGTGGAAACTTATGATATTGTTGTAATAGGAGATGTAAATGGAGATGGATTAATAAGATCTATTGATTTATCCCAAATGAGATTTCATTTAGCGGGAGTAAATGGGTATATAAAAGAAAATGCTTATCTTAAAGCATTAGATATAAATAAAAATGGATCGGTAACAAGCATTGATCTTTCTCAATTAAGATTACTTATTGCTAATGGTTAAATAATTATTTAAAAGGAATGTTTGATTATAAAAGTTCAAACATGTTATTATTAGAAATATAAAATAATAATTAATATTCGTATCAAGATGCGGACACTTAAAGTTTCAATTTACAAAAATTAATTCAT
>JAQVVC010000006.1:0-15914 GCA_028699175.1 Bacilli bacterium
TCTTAATTTAATTGTCGACTCTCAGGCTTTGTCAATTGTCACCTGAAAACCCTTTCAGGTGACAACAAAAAGCAAGAGCAAAAACAAATTATTGTCTGGATAGAAGAATAGGTCGTAATATTGAGGGTGGGGAGGTACAACGGACCACCCCAATATTACAATCCTATATTTTCTTTGCTACTTTCTTTTTAAAAAGAAAGTAGCAGAAAAAGAATAAACAATGGCTATATTAAATTATATAGTAGGAGTGAGTGCTGTAAAACTGGCTGCTCCATTTTTCTTTTCACCTTCTGGTTTGGTGGTCTTTCTCCCCTAACCGCGTGAATTCTAATGGAAATGCGAACGTATGGAACGTGAATCCACCTGAGAATTTGAACAATAACAACGCGAACAACGCTGACGGCACCAGGCCAGGAATTGAAATTCACTCTGACGTACGTGTAACTGGCAGCGGTAGTGCTGCTGATCTATATATAGTAATTTAATTAATAAATTGAATTATTAATTTTAAGGGGGATAAAACCTTTTTTAATTAATAAAAATAATTTATCTTTCATATAATAATACTATAAAATATAAATAAAATATGCTATAATTAAAAAGTATTGAGGTGTTAATATGTTAAAAAAAAGCTTTTTAAGCTTTGAAGATATAGCAAATGAAATTATAATTAATGATAAATATAAAGAATTAAATGTCCAAAACCATCACGGGATTACTAGGTATGAACATTCGATTAGTGTTGCTAAAAAAACTTATTTTTTAACTAAAAAATTAAATTTAGATTATGTGTCTGCTACAAGAGCGGCATTGTTACACGATTTTTTTATTGATTCTGATTTCGATAATGTTCATTCGAGGAATAAGGGTATGGACCATCCGAAAATAGCTTCTCAAAATGCTCAAAAATATTTTGATTTAAATAATAAGGAAGTAAATGCCATTGAGGCTCATATGTTTCCATTTAATTTAAAATGTCCTTCATCTTTTGAAGGCGTGATTGTAAATATAGCTGATACTGGGGTTGCAATTTATGAATGCAGTAGATTTAAATTAAATACGGTAGTTACTATTTGGTTATTATTTATTTTTAATATTATAACTTTCACAAACAAATAATGTATAGTTGATGTAAATATATCTAAAGTAAGAAGAATATAATTATTTTTCTTTTTTTTTATACAAACACTTGTTTTAAAAGAGTTTATTAAAGCTCAATGTTTTTTTTATTAATTTTTTGCTAATAATAAATTTTCTTTTTTTTGAAAAAGTAAAAAAATAGCAAAAAAAACATTGACTAAATTTTTGATTGTTGTTAAACTTTAAATGAAGGTAGATAATAAAAATAAAGGTTGATTATAATGGAAAAAGATGTATTTGAAGAACTTATTGTTGTTAAAAGAAGTGGTCAACGGGTTAATTTTAATGGCTACAAAATAGCAGTAGCAATAAAACATGCTTTTGATAGTGTATATGAAAATTATAATGAAAAAAATATTAATAAAGTTTATGATAACGTTCTTATGTACATAGAACAAAATTATATTGGGCGTAAAACCATAAATGTTGAAGATATTCAAGATATTATTGAAACTAAATTAAAGGAAGAAAAACATTTTAATATTTATGAATCTTTCCATCAATATCGCGAAAAAAGGGCTGCTTCTAGAAAGGTATTTACCGTTAAACAACAACATAAATTTGTCAAAGCGATGGAAAAAATAGCCAAAGACGATGCTTTTAGAAATGATAATAATTATAAAGTTAAAGATATATTATTAAAATATGGTAAAACGGTTGCAAATGAATTTGCTAAATCTTATATAATAGATAACAAATTTTTAAGAGCTCATGAAGAAGGATATATTTATATTAATGATTTAAATTATTTTTCTTTAGGAATGGTATCTAATACTCATTTAAAATTGAATAATTATATTGAAAATAATGATGTTGATATTGGCACTATAATATTAAAATTTAGAGATGAAATTCATGGTGAAATAAATATCCCAGCGATTGATTATTTATTTGAAGGATTTTTTATTAAAAGTTATAAAAGTCATTTAAAAGATTATATTTATAAATATTTAAATGTAACTGGTTTTCTTGAATATATTAATATTAAAAAAATAAATGATTTAATCGATAAAGAAAACGGTAAAATTCTTAATATAAATATATTTAATGAATTTATTTATAATAAAACAGTTATTAATATAATTAAACAAAGTAATCATGATGCTTTAAATACAGCTAAAAAAATATTAATTAAACAAATTAAAGGCTTATTTAGAAATTTAGATTTGTATAAACGTACCAGTGTAAGTTTTGGAACAAATATGAGTGAAGTTGGTAATATTATTAATGAAATCATATTAGATATAATAGCTTCAAAAAAAGTTTTTAAGAATTTAAAAATAATCTTTAAATTAAATAACCAAAATATAAAATATTTAGCTAAAATACATGAATTTGTATTAAAAGGTGATGAAATAATTGTTACTTTTGTTGAAAATTCATTTAATAAAGATCTTAATGAAGTAGAATATTTCTCCGATGGAACAAGAATATTTGAAAATTATAATTCTGGTTTAAGAGAATCAATTGGAAGAATGATTGTTGCAACAACATCTATTAATATAATTAGAATTGCACTAGAAAATAAAGATAAATCAATTCAGTCCTTTTACAATCAATTAGCTGAAACTCTTGATTTAGTAAAAAACAATTTGCTTTTATCCTTTGAAATTATTGGTAATAAAACTAAAGAAAATTATAATATTTTATTTGATAATAATATTTTAGATGATGAAAAGTTAGAAGGTTTGCAGAAAACAAGAAAAGTAATAAAAAATGGTAACTTGATGATTGAAGTAACTGGACTAAAAGAAGCGATTATTACTCTGGAACCAAATGAATTAAATCATTATAAATTAATTCAAGATATTTTAAATTTTTTAAATAAAAAATGTAATGATTATATAAGTGAAACCAAACTTAATTTTTATATTTGTGAACCTTATAATATAGAATCACGAAAGGAATTTCTAGCTTTAGATAAAACGGTTTATGGAGTTATTGAAGGTGTAACTCAAAATTCTCATTACGATTTATCTCAAAATTTAAAGGTCTTAAAAAATGATTGTAAAAAGTTAGCCATGGTTCAAAAATTGTTTTTAGGGGGATGTTTTAATGAAGTAATTGTTCCTAAAAATATTAGTTATAAAAAGTTTGAAAATATGATTTTAAATATGATTGAAGAAGATATTGGTTTTATGAAATTCAGTATTAAAAGAAGTGAAGGTAAACCATGAATATAAGTGGATTAGAAAAATTAAGTTTAAGTGATTATCCTGGTATGGTAGCTTGCGTTATTTTTACGCAAGGGTGTAATTTTAAGTGTGATTACTGTCATAATTCTAGTTTAATATCATTTGATAAAGAGTGTCTTAATGAAGCTAGAATATTTGAGTTTTTAGAAAAAAGAAAAAAGATATTAGACGGGGTAGTTATTTCTGGAGGAGAAGCTCTTCTTCAAAAAAATATTAAAGAGTTTATTAAAAAAATAAAGAAGATGGGGTATAAAATTAAATTAGATACTAATGGTAGTTATAATAATAAATTAAAAGAACTAATTGATGAAGGATTAGTTGATTATGTAGCAATGGATATTAAACACGATAAAAATCATTATTCATTTATAACTGGATTTGATAAGTATGGTTATGATAGTATTGAAGCAAGTATTAAATTATTAGAAAGCTCTAAGATTGATTATGAATTTAGAACAACTATAGTTAAAGAGTATCATGATTTAAATGCCATTGAAAATATATGTAAATTAATAAATAAAAAGAGTAAATATTATTTACAAAATTTTGCCTCAAGTCCCAATGTTTTAAATAAAAATATAACGGGATTTAGTAAAGAAGAATTAAAAAATATCGAAAATAAATTAAAAATAAAATACTCTAATGTTTTTATTAGAGGAATATAAAATTTATACAAAGTGGGAGGATTATTAAAATGTATAAAGTAAGAAAAAGAGACGGAAAGATAATAGCGTTTGATATTAATAGAATATCAACTGTTATTAAAAAAGCATTTGATGCTGAAAATACTAAATATGATGAAAATGTAATTGATTTTTTGGCTTTAAAAGTAACAGCTGATTTTGAACCAAAAGTAAAAAATAATATTATTAATGTAGAAGATATTCAGGATAGTGTTGAGGTTGTATTATCTAAAGCGGGATATAGTAATGTTGCTAAAGCGTATATTTTATATCGTAAAATAAGAGAAAATCAAAGAGCGATAAAATCTACAGCTTTAGATTATGCTGATGTAATTAATAGTTATGTTAATGTTACTGATTGGAGAGTAAAAGAAAATTCAACTGTTACTTATTCAGTTGGGGGATTAATATTAAGTAATTCTGGAGCAATTACCGCTAATTATTGGTTATCAGAAGTTTATGATAAAGAAATAGCAGATGCTCATCGTAATTGTGATATTCATATTCATGATTTATCGATGTTAACAGGATATTGTGCAGGTTGGAGTTTAAAACAATTAATAAATGAAGGTTTAGGTGGTGTGCCAGGTAAAATCACTTCATCACCATCAAGGCATTTAAGTACTTTATGTAATCAAATGGTTAACTTTTTAGGTATTATGCAAAATGAATGGGCTGGAGCACAAGCGTTTTCATCGTTTGATACTTATTTAGCTCCTTTTGTTAAGGCAGATAAATTATCATATAAAGAAGTTAAACAAGCTTTACAATCTTTTATTTATGGAGTTAATACTCCAAGTAGATGGGGGACTCAAGCACCTTTTACTAATATAACTTTAGATTGGAATGTTCCTAATGATATGGCTGAATTAAATGCGATTGTTGGGGGGAAAGAACTTGATTTTAAATATAAAGATTGCCAAAAAGAAATGGATATGATTAATAAAGCCTTTATTGAAATTATGATTGAAGGCGATGCTAATGGGCGAGGATTTCAATATCCGATTCCTACATATTCAATAACTAAAGATTTTGATTGGTCTGAAACTGAAAATAATAAATTATTATTTGAAATGACAGCTAAATATGGAACTCCTTATTTTTCTAATTATATTAATAGTGATATGGAACCAAGTGATGTTAGAAGTATGTGTTGTCGTCTAAGACTTGATTTAAGAGAATTAAGAAAGAAATCAGGAGGATTTTTTGGAAGTGGAGAATCTACTGGATCAGTTGGGGTAGTAACTATAAATATGCCAAGAATTGCATATTTAGCAGAAGATGAAAAAGATTTTTATGAGAAACTAGAAAAATTGATGAATATATCTGCGCGATCACTTAAAGTAAAAAGAAATGTTTTAAGTAAATTATTAAGTGAAGGTTTATATCCATACACTAAAAGATATTTAGGAACATTCGAAAATCATTTTTCTACTATTGGCTTAATAGGTATGAATGAAGCATCATTAAATGCTAACTGGATTAAAGAAGATTTAACTAATGAAAAAGCTCAAAAATTCACAAAAGAAGTATTGATTTTTATGAGAGAAAAATTATCTGATTATCAAGAAGAGTATAATGATTTATATAATCTAGAAGCTACTCCTGCTGAATCAACCACTTATAGATTTGCTAAAAAAGATAAAGAATTATATCCTAATATTATTACTGCTTCAGATGATGATACCCCTTACTATACTAATAGTTCTCACTTACCAGTGGGATATACTGAAGATATATTTGAAGCATTAGAAATTCAAGATGAATTACAAACTTTATATACATCTGGTACTGTATTCCATGCCTTTTTAGGAGAAAGATTACCAGATTGGAAATCAGCAGCAGCTTTAATTAAAAAAATTGCCGAAAATCATAAATTACCGTATTATACTTTAAGCCCAATTTATTCTGTTTGCAAAAATCATGGCTATTTTAATGGTGAAATTATGAAATGTGAAATATGTGGAGAAGAAACAGAAGTATATAGTCGTATTACCGGATATTATCGTCCAGTAAAAAACTGGAATGATGGTAAAGCCAAAGAATATAAAATGAGAAAATCTTACGAAATCGACGATAAAAAAGAAGTAAAACCAAAAGATGGAATATACTTATTTGGTACTAAAACTTGTCCTAATTGTAAAGTGGCGATTAAATTACTTGATAAAGAAAATATTAAATATAAATATATTGATGCCGAAGAAGAAGTGGAATTAACAAAAGAGTTTAATGTTAAAAAAGCTCCAACATTAATAATAATAAACAAATGTGAAGTTGAGCATATTAATAACATATCTGGTATTAAAAAATATATAGAAAATAAATAGGAGAATAAATATGTATGACATTATAATAATTGGTGGCGGCCCAGCTGGAATGACAGCAGCCATATATACTGCAAGAGCAGGACTAAAAACTTTAGTTTTAGAAAAAGAAAGTATAGGGGGGCAAATTTCAACAACTACATTAGTTGAAAATTATCCTGGATTTATCAAAATTAGTGGGGGAGAACTATCAATGAATATGTATGATCAAGTATTAAAATCGGGAGCAGAATTTGAATTTGATACGGTAACAAAAATTGTTGATGGTAAAACTAAAAAAGTAATTACTCAAGATAAAGAATATGAGAGCAAAGCAATCATAGTTGCAACTGGTGCTAAGTATCGTCAATTAGGTACTGATAGTGAAAAAAAATATATTGGTAAAGGTATTCATTTTTGTACATCATGTGATGCAGCATTTTATAAAGACAAGACTGTTGCTGTCATAGGGGGAGGAAATTCAGCTGTTGCTAGTGCTTTAACATTAGCTGATTTAGCTAACAAAGTTTATTTGATTCAATTACTGGAAAATTTAACTTGTGAATATGATTCAGTCAAAAAAATTAAAACTAAAAAAAATATTGAAATAATATGTAATGCAAGTGTAGAAGAATTTTTAGGTAATGAAAATTTAGAAGCAATAAAAATTAAAGTTAAAAACGATACTAGAATAATAGAAGTTGATGGGGTATTTGAATCTATTGGTATGATACCAGATACTAAGTTTATTGTTGATTTCATAGATATTGATGAAGCAGAGTATATAGTAAGTGATGATTGTTATACTGAAAGAAAAGGAATCTTTGTTGCCGGTGATTGCCGAACAAAAGAAGTAAGACAACTTACTACCGCAACTAATGATGGAACAATAGCAGCTACTTTAGCTATTAATTATGTTAAAAAATGTGTTGACTTTTAAAAATATTTATCATATACTTTAGTGAGTTAAGAAATATATTTTCTTAACTAATGAGTAGAACATGAAGTATTATGTTCTACTCATTTTTTTATTTAATTTTATATTAGAAATATGATATATTATTCATATGTCCACATAGCTCAGTAGGATAGAGCAACTCCCTCCTAAGGAGTAGGTCGAAGGTTCGATTCCTTTTGTGGACGCCATTTTGATATTTTATTTTTATAGATAGTATGATAAAATTATATAGTAGTAAGGAGATTATTATGAAGGATCCGATTGTATATAAAATTGTAAGACCATTACTAGCTTTATGGTTTTTTCCAACTTATAGACCACAAATAATTAATAATAATATTATACCTAAAAAAGAAAAAGCCGTTTTAGCAGGTAATCATGTAAGCAAAAAAGATGGCTTTATATTAGGTGCTTCAACTAAAAGATGTATAAGATTTATTGCTAAAGATGAGCTAACAAATGGACCTGCTAGATTTTTTTTTAAAAGATTAGGTTTAATACCTGTTAATAGAAGAATACATGATGGTTCGGTAGTACCAGCTGCAGTTGAAGTATTAAATAAAGATTTATTAATTGGAGTATTTCCAGAAAGTACTATTAATAAAACAAGTGATATTATAATGCCTTTTAAAACTGGCGCTATTAGAATGGCAATTATTAGTAAAAGTCCGATAATTCCTTTTGCTATTACTGGAGAATATACAATTTTTAAAAAAAATGTTAAAATAGTTTTTGGTGAATTATATTATCCCAAAACGAATAATATAGAAAAAGAAATAAAAATATTAGAAAATAAAGTAATTGATCTAATAAAAAAATATGGAGAATGATATGAATTTTATAAGTAAAGTATTTAGTAAAGATTATTCTAATGAAAGAATTAAACCGTTTGGTGATTCAATAACCCATCTTGAATATCCGAGTTGTGGGTTACATGAGTTACTTAAACAATCTGTTGATAGATTTCCTAAATTAGCGGCTTATGATTATTTTGGTAAAGAAGTAACATATAATGTATTCTATCAAAAAATAGAACACACTGCTAAAGCTTTTAAAGCTATTGGAGTAAAAAAAGGTGATCGAGTTACGATTAGTATGCCTAATACACCTGAGGCAATAATATCGGTTTATGCTGTTAATATGGTTGGAGCAACAGCTAATATGATCCATCCATTATCTAGTGAAAATGAAATTGAATACTATGTTGAAGTATCTAAAAGTAAATATTTTCTTACTATCGATAAATTAAAAAACCGAGTTTTGAAATCAACTAAAAATCAAAATTTAGAAAGAATTATTATAACTACTATAGATATAAGTATGCCTTTAATTGTAAAGACTGCTTATAATGCTATGGAGTCGGTTAAAAATTTTAGAAATCCACCTATCATAGAAGAACAAGATGAAAGTAAGGTGATTTTATGGGATGAATTTTATGATTTGGGTTATAGTTATGACAAATCTGATTATAAAGTTAAATTAACAGGTAAAGAAGAAGCCGTTATTCTTTATAGTGGTGGAACGACAGGTAAACCTAAAGGGGTTATGCTTTCAAATAATAATTTTAATAATATGGCTTTGCAAGCAATAAGTCGTATTGAATCAGCCAAACCAGGAAATTCAGTATTAACTATTTTACCTATCTTTCATGGTTTTGGATTAGGATGTTGTACTCATACCGTCTTGCTAGCTGGGGTTAAGTGTTGTTTAATTCCGCAATTTAAACCAGAAGATTTTGTTAAACTAATTAAAAAAAATAAACCAAACTTTATTGTAGGAGTTCCAACAATGTTTGAAGCTTTAATAAATAGTAATGAACCTTCAAAAACATATTTAAAATATGTTACTGACTGTATTAGTGGGGGAGATACTTTAAAGGCTGAATTAAGAACCAGAATTAATAATTATCTTGCTGAACATGGATCAAAAACTCAAGTAAGAGTTGGTTATGGATTATCAGAAAGTGTTGCGGTTTGTATATTATGTCCTTCTTTTTATTTTAAAGAAGGTGCTATAGGACTTCCGATGCCTGATACAGAAGTGAAAATTGTTAAAATAAATACCGAAAAAGAAGTAAAACCAAATAAATTAGGTGAAATTTGTATATCAGGTCCTTCAGTAATGATGGGATATTTAAATGAAACTGAAGAAACTAAAAGTACTCTAAGAACTCATAAAGATAATAAAGTATGGTTACATACTGGAGATATAGGATATAAAAATAGAGAAGGAATAGTATTTTTTGAATCACGTTTAAAAAGAATGATTGTAACAAGTGGATATAATGTTTATCCTATGTATATGGAACAAATTATTGCTACCCATCCAGCAGTTGAATCATGTGTCGTCGTAGGAGTCCCACATCCTTATCGTAAACAAGTTCCAATTGCCAATGTTGTATTACGTAATAATTATGAATCAAGTAAAGAGCTAAGTAGAGATATCAAAAAATATTGTGAAAAATCAATTGCAAAATATTCTATGCCAGTTGAAATAGAGTATATAAAATCAGTTCCTAAAACATTAATTGGTAAAGTGAATTTTAAAAAATTAGAAGAAGATTGTACAAAGAAATATGGTAAAGAAAAATAATGAAAAGAGAAAAACATATTAAGGGTTATAACTTTTTAAAAGGAATATTAGGTTTTCTTTTTAAAGTTTGTTATCGACCTAAATATTATAATAAAGAATTAATTCCTAATAATGGGCCTGTTATTATTGCAGGAAATCATATGCATTTATTTGATCAAAATTTAGTTATTTTATCAACTAAAAGAATGGTTCATTATATGGCTAAAATTGAATATTTTCAAGATAAGAAAAAAGCTTGGTTTTTTAGAATGGCAGGATGTATTCCTGTTAATCGAGAAATAAAAGATGAAGATGCTAAAAGTTCAGCTATGGAAGTATTAAATAATGGGTATGCTTTAGGAGTTTTTCCAGAAGGAACTAGAAATAAAACCGATGCGTTTTTATTGCCTTTTAAATTTGGGGTAGTTTCAATGGCTCAAAAATCAGGAGCTAGTATTGTACCTTGTGCAGTTACTGGTGAGTATAAAGTTTGGAAAAAAAATCATTTAAATATTAGATATGGCAAACCTTTTAAAGTACCAAAAGATATGGATTTAAAAAAAGCTAATGATAAGTTATTTGAAGAAATATCTAATCTAAAAAGGGAAGGATTAAAAGAAATAGAAGATGAAAAACATTAATTTAGATAATGTTACATATAAAATAATAAAGTCTTTAAAATTAAATGATTGTACTTATTATTATACAATTGATATAAAAAATGATAAAGAAGTCGTTTTTCTGTGTGAAGAAAAAAATCTTGATAATACAATTATATATAAAGTAGATGAAAGAGAATACCCTATTTTAATGAATAAATTCTCTTTAAAATAGGGTAGTATGAGCTGGCATAGTATAATGGTATTACGAGGCCATGGTAAGGCTTTAATCGGTGTTCAATTCACCGTGCCAGCACCATAAAAAATATTCGAACTGTTATTATAGTTCGTTTTTTTGATATTAGTGTATAATTAAATTGAGTATTGTTCCTAATTGACTAAAAAGTTAAGAAGGGAAAGAACATTTTAAAAAAATAATTTTAAATCAATACAAGGAGGTTTTCATAATGATTATAAATGAAAAAATTAAAGAAAAATTACCTATTAAGGATATAAATAATTATTATGTTGTAACCGATTTTGATAGAACCATAACAAATGATACCAGTAATACTTCTTGGTCAATTTTAGCTAGTAGTGATTTGGTTCCAAAATCTTATATAAATGAAAGACAAAAGTTATATAAAAAATATAGACCTATTGAACTTGATGAAACAATGGATTTTGACAAGCGCTCGGCACTTGTTAGTGAATGGTTTAAAAACCATATCGAATTATTTATAAAATATCGAATAAGTGAAGAAATATTTGCGCAAGTTGGGTCTGATTTAAGAATCATGGAATTTCGAAAAGGGGCAAAAGAATTTTTACAATTTTTGAATAAAAATAATATTCCATTAATAATTATTAGTGCTGGAATAGGAAATTTTATTGAAAGTTTTTTAAAAAAGCATGATTGTCTGTTTGATAATATTTATATTAGTAGTAATAAAATTATTTTTACGGATAATGTTGCTACGGGTGTTGATAAAAATATTATTCATAGTTTAAATAAAAATGAAGTATTATTACCTTTTTTAATTCAAAAACAACTTCAAAATAAAAGTGATGTTATTTTATTAGGTGATCAAATTAGTGATTTAAAAATGATTGATAAAAATAATAATAAACAAATAATTAAAGTCGGATTTTATTCTTCAAGAACAGAAACTTCAATTATAGAATTTCAAAATGCTTTTGATATAGTATGTTTAGAGAATGATAATTATAATACTTTATCAAAAGTTTTATTTAAAAGATAAGAAGGAAGAATTATATGAAATATAAATTAATTAGCGCTCAAGAAGAAAATTTAGAATTATTAATTAAATATAAATTAAAAACTATTTTTGAATATGCAGTAAATTTATCTGAGGAAGAAATAAAAAAAATTAATAGATATGTAAAGAATAATATTCCCAAACAAATTAATAACTATAAAATAATCTCTGTTAATAAAAATATTGCAGGGACTTTATTAGTATTGAAACATTTAGATGGAGTGTTAATAGATGAACTTTATTTCGATGAAGAATACCGAAATAAGAAAATTGGAACATCTATAATATTAAACATTTTAAATTCGAATAAGATAGTTTATTTATGGGTTTATAAAAATAATAAAAAAGGAATAAAACTATATAAAAAACTTGGATTTAAGATAATTGAAGAAACTGATAATCGATTATTTATGAAATATAATAAATTGTAAAAAAAATAAGGATTTAACTCCTTATAAACATTTGGGTCCAGTATAATGTACCGTTATTATCTTTTGCCACTCCTACACCTATTTGATTTATTGTTGAATTTAAAATATTTGCTTGATGTCCTGGAGAATTCATCCAATAACGCATAACTTCCATAGGGTCTCTTTGACCACTGGCAATATTTTCTGCTGCAGTAGTATATTTTATACCATTAGAATCTAGCATATCAAATGGAGATCCATAAATAGGAGAATTATGAGAAAAATAATTATTATTAATAAAATCTTGTGATTTAGTTCTAGCTATTTCACTTAATTTATTATTTTCAACGAGCGGAGTTCTACCGGCTTTTTCTCTTTCGCTATTTACTAAACGAATAACTTCCAATTCTAATGATCTAATATCATTTGAAATGCTTGGAGTTTCGCTAGGATAAGATATATTAATTATTTGACCTGGAATAATAAAAGCCGGATTTGTGATTTGAGGGTTTTTTGCAATTAAATCATTTAAATTTTGACCATGTTTTTGAGCTATACTCCACATACTATCTCCAGGCATAACAATATAAGTTAATGTATTATTTTGAGGAATATTAATTATTTGTCCTGGATAAATTAAGGTTGGATTTGTGATTTGAGGATTAGCTAATAAAAGTTCATTTAATTCAATTCCATATTGGGTAGCAATATTCCACATCGTATCTCCTCGCATAACTATATAAGTTATCATAAGTAATACCACCTTTCTATTAATTACCTAAAACTATAATATATTATATGAATTAAATGGGTTTTAGCAACATTATATCTTTTTAAATTATTGAAAATAAGTTTTTAATAGGTTATATTCGGTTTCTATTATTTAAATAAATCATAAAATATTATAGCTATGCTGTAAACAATAATAGAAAGAAGTGTGTTTTATCGAAGAAATTTTGAATATATTGATGCAATCAATATTACCGATGATAATAACCGCAATAGGGGGCTTTCTTGCCTACGTATTAAATAAAATTAAAAAGTATTTAGATGAAAAATTACAGGATGAATATATAAAAAGTATTGTTGGTAGTACTATTAAATATATTGAGCAGAAACATTTTAATTTAAAAGGTAATGATAAACTAAATAAAGCTAAAAAAATTATTAGTGAAAGATTAAAATTTAAAAATATATTAATTAGTGAATTTGAACTGGAAATTTTAATTGAAAGTTCAGTTAATGAATTAAATAGAGGAAATAAAAATGTTGTTAAAACTAAGATATCCAGTTGATTATATTACAATTACTAACGAGTTTAAAAGTAACCATCAAGCAATTGATCTTGGGTGGAATCGAAATTATGGAGGTTTAAATCAAAATATATACTCACCTCATGATGGAATAGTTGTAAGTGTAGTTGATGGTAGAAAAAATAATTTAGTAAATAAAAATGATGCTGGAAATTTAGTGAAAATTAAACATAATAATCAATTAACTACTAGACTTATTCATTTATTAAAAGATAGTATTATCGTTAAAGAAGGCAATATAGTTAAAACAGGTGATTTAATAGCTAAAATGGGTAATAGCGGTTATGCACTAGGTAATCATTTACATTATAATGTATATTTAAATAGTGAAAAAGTAAATCCAATTCAATATACTTATGCATATAAAGATCAAATAATATCAGATAATTCAAAAAATAAAGATCAAATTTTATATTATAATGAAAACATAGTTGATAATTATTATATAGTTAAAAAAAATGATACTTTAAGTAATATTGGAAACATTTATAATATATCTTATCAAGAACTGGCAGAATATAATGATATATCAAATCCTAATTTAATTAGGATAGGTCAAAAAATAAAGATTCCAATATTTAATTTATCTTTTATATTAAAAGAAGGATCAAATGGACAAAGCGTAAAAGAGTTACAAAAAAGATTAAATCAGTTAGGATATAACTTAATAGTAGATGGTATGTTTGGTCGTAAGACAAAAAAAGCAGTTTTAGATTTTCAAAATAAAAATAATTTAATAATAGATGGTATAGTAGGTAAAGAAACCTCTAATGCAATTGGTTGGTTATACCAAAGTAAATAAAAATACTAGTTTTATAAAGCTAGTATTTTTATTTACTTAATAATTTAAATTATTGTCTTTTAAAATTATTTCTATTTTTAACTAATGAATATACTTCTTCATGAATATCTTCTTTAGTTCTAATTTTATTATTTTCAACACAATTTACTTTGCAAAATCCATATAACTCAGCAAGCTCCAAATAAGCTTTTTCGGCATTTTTTAAATGTTCTAGATTTGCTTCATGTTGATCTGGCGCTTCTTCTCTATTTTTCTTTAATTCTTTTACATATTGACATGGCATGTAGAGAAATATTATTAAATCTGGTCTTGGGAGTTCTAAAAGTCCATACTCTAAATTTTCAAGCCATTTATACATTGCTAATCTTTCTTTAGGTGTAATTAATTTTCCTCCTTGATGTCCCATGTTGGATTCAACATATCTATCTAGCAAAACATCAATATTATTATTCAACAACTCTCTAATTTTATCAGCATTATATCTTCTATCAGCAGCATAATATAAAGCGGCTACTTTAGGATCAACATTTGCCGCTCCTTCTGGAAATAAACCTTTAGATATATGCTCTTTACCTAAATACGAACCACCAATAATTTTCCCTGTTGGTGTATCATACATTGGAAATCCAAATTTCTCAATTAAATTTTTTTCTAATTTTAATCTTTCAATTAAAAGATTAGTTTGGGTTTCTTTTCCTGATAAATCAGTACCTTCAATAACTATTAATTTGCTCATATTATACTTTAATTTTGTTTTGTTCCATTTCAAAACTTTTTCCTTCTATAATATATTATAGCATATATTTTTATCTTTTTAATTATACATTATTAAATTTATTTTATTTATAAATTAAAAAACTCAATCTTATATTGAGCTTAATGTTTTTTGGTGGGAGATATTGGACTCGAACCAATGACCTTTTCGATGTCAACGAAACGATCTAACCAGCTGATCTAATCACCCATATTTATATTATACAAAAAAATTAGGTTACTGGCTACCTAATTCTTTGTTTAATTTATCATATTCTTTTGTTATTTTAGTTCCTTGAGCTTCTTCTAATGTATACCAACCATTATTATAACATAGGTTAAATACTTCTTTAGCTTCTTTAGATAATTTTTCAAAAATACTATAATAAGTTTTATAAATAGTATCACTTGATGCTTCATTTAACGCAGTAGCAGTATTAGAAGTGAGACATTTTTCTGTACTTAATACATCCATCATTATATATTTATCTTCCATTATTTGTCACCTTCCTCTAGCAAATCTGTTAAATCAGCACATATTTGATAGTGCATATTACATAATTTATTAATCATTTTGCTACATTCTTCATCTTGAATCTCATTTAAAAACAATTCATACTTCTTTGCAGAAATCATATTCCAATTAAACATATCACCTATATATAATAAATCTTTAGTTGAAATCATATTTGGTACTTTTTCCATTTTTTTATCCTCCATTATTATAATGCCCTTTAATTGTTAAATTATTCAAAATAATATTATATATGTTAATTAATTTTTCTAAAGAATAAGAGGCATTTGCACTAGATGGGCAAGGTAAATAAATAGCATTAATACAAGCAGTATTTTTTATATATTTATTATATATTTTTAAGGCTGCTTTACCTGTTACATATATGTTTTT
>JAQVVC010000006.1:16014-23706 GCA_028699175.1 Bacilli bacterium
TTTCTAAAGAATAAGAGGCATTTGCACTAGATGGGCAAGGTAAATAAATAGCATTAATACAAGCAGTATTTTTTATATATTTATTATATATTTTTAAGGCTGCTTTACCTGTTACATATATGTTTTTGATATTAGTTTCATTTAAAATCGATTTAATATCGTTTACTTTTACTTTTTTGATACTTGAATCTTTAGATTTATATATTTCACATTCTTTAATAGTATCCCAAAGAGCAATATTATTATTAAGTAAAAAATTAATTTTATCTTGGATACTAATTAAATTAATTTTAAATAAATGTTCCATTATTTTCCAAAAACGATTATTTGGATGTGAATAATAAAAATTTTTATTTCTTGAAGCTATGCTTGGAATTGTACCTAAAATTAATATTTTTGAATCTTTATTATAAACTGGCGGTAAAGAATAAACTTTCTCCATACTATCACCTTTATTATTATGTTTAAAATTATAATATATATAACATTTACAAATTTAATTAATAATATTATAATAAAATTAGAAAGAGTGATAATTGATGATTGAAATAAAAAATGTCACAAAAAAATATGGTGATAAAATAGTCTTAAATAATATGAATTTAACTATTGAATCTGGTGATATATTTGCTTTTGTTGGCCATAATGGAGCTGGAAAAACAACTTGTATTAAATGTATGACTGATATTATTGAATTTGAAAGTGGAGATATACTATATGATGGAATATCTATCAAGAATGAACCTCTTATATGTAAGAAGAATATAGCTTATATTCCTGATAATCCCGATTTATATGAATTTTTAAAAGGTATTGATTATTTAAATTTTATAGCTGATATTTTTGAAATGGATAGTTCTAGGTTAGAGAAAATAAATAAATATGCTACTGAATTTGAGCTTAAGGAATCATTAGGAAATCCAATTGGTTCTTATTCTCATGGGATGAAACAAAAATTAGCTATCATTGGAGCATTAATTCATGAGCCTAAATATATTATTTTAGATGAACCTTTTGTAGGTCTAGACCCAGTTGCAACTAAAAAATTAAAAGATCATATGATAGAAATGACTAAAAAAGGAACAAGTATTTTCTTTTCAACTCATGTCTTAGAAGTAGCAGAAAAGTTATGTAATAAAATAGCTATAATTAAAAATGGCCAATTGATTAAAACTGGTCTTATGCATGATGTATTAAAAGATAAATCTCTTGAAGATATATTTATGGAGTTAGAAAATGAAAAAATTTCTTAAATTAACCAAAATCAACTTATATACTTTTTTTGATATTCATAAAATAATAAATGCTAGAGGTTTTAAGGAAGTAAAAAAAGTTCTACCTATGTTACTACTTTATATCTTTTCTTTTGGTTTCCTTATGTTTACTTTTTATAAAGGGATAGCGTTTGTTATAGATGGTTTAATTCAGTTAAATATGCCTTATATCATTTTAGTTATGATAATGGTTATGGTAAGTGTTACTTCGGCACTTACAACTGTCTTTAAAGTTAATAAAACCCTTTTTAATGCTAAAGATTATTCTTTTTTATTAAGTTTACCGATTAAAAAAAGAACAATTATTAGTAGTAAAATTATTAATTTATATATTATTAATTTTGTTTTTGCAGCAATGTTATTAATACCTACTTATATAGCTTATATTTTAAAAGTTGATGTTAATATTTGGTTTCATTTTTTATACCTTACTACTTTTTTCTTAATTCCGGTTGTGCCTACAATTATTGGTTGCTTAATTGGAACAATTTTTATGGCAATTGTTTCCAAATTAAAATATAAAACCTCAATTGATATATTAATTAGTATCTTGTTTATTTTTGCAATTTATTATTTATCATATAAAATTCAGTCAATGTCATCAATGGATTTAGCAAATATTAGCACATCAATTGTTGATAAATTTAATAATTTATATCCTTTAACAAAAGTCTATCTTAATATTATGAAAGATAATAGTTTATTTGACTTAATATTGTTTGTTGTCTTATCTTTAGGATTATATCAAGCATTTAAATATAGTATTGTTAAATTTTTTAATGGTATTAATAGTAAATTAAGTGAAGTAACAATAGTTAATAAATATCAAGATAAAGATGTAAAAGTAAGTAATAAATTATATTCATTATATAAAAAAGAAATTAAAAAATATTTTTCAAGTTCTTTATATGTCTTAAATACTGCAATTGGTTGTATAATGTTATTATTAGTTCTAGGAGCTTTTGCTATTTTTGGTGGAGATACAATTGATAAAGTTTTAGAAATGCCAGAATTATCTAATTATTTAGTTTTTTATGGGCCTTTAGTGTTTGGTGTTTTTTGTGTTTTATCTTGCACAACTAATTCATCAATATCTTTAGAAGGAAAAAATTTATGGATTTTAAAATCATTACCTATTAATATTAAAGATATTTTTATAAGTAAAGTAATGGTTAATTTAACAATTTTATTACCAACCTTATTAGTAAGTAGCATTATTTTAACTTATATTGCTAAGTTAAGTATAATCCAATTTATAGCCCTTTTATTTACTCCGGTTATGTATGCATTTTTTATTTCTGGTTTTGGTCTTCTTATTAATTTGTTTTTTCCTGATTTTAATTGGACTAATGAGGTTAAAGTTATTAAACAAAGTATAGCAGTTCTTGCTAGTTTAGCGGTGGGAATGTTAGTAGCAATGGGACCTTTATTTATAAAAACAGATATGAATAAAACGCTATATTCCTTTTTAATAGGGGTTATAGTATTTATACTTACTTTAATTTTATATTATATATTATTTAATAAAGGAAAAAGAATTTTTAAAAGTTTATAATATATGATATAATCAATAATAGGAGAATAAGAAGATGGATATAAAGATTAGTGATAAAAAAATATTTGAAATACTAAGCTTCGATAAAGTGTTTTTTAAAATTTATTTAAAAGATTATTTTAAAAGATATCAAATAAATAATAATGATATTGATTTTATTACCGAAGCTTTTCTAAAGTTTCATAATAATAAAATAATGGATATAAAAGATTTAATAGAATTAGGAGATCATGTTAATTTTAATTTTAAAGCATTTGGTTTAAGAAATTTCGATTATCCCCTTAGTGAAAAAGAAATACAGCCTTCAGAAAACTTTTATTTTGTATATAGAAAGTTACAAACATTATTAAATTGTTATCATGGATTTTGGTCAGAAATTGAAGTTATAGAAAAAGAATCATATTTTCATATTCAATTGATGAGAATTATACCTTTTGCTTGTAATAATGAATTAATTTGTCAACTCGTTTTAATATCTAATTTAATAAAAGAAAATATTCCTCCATTTATAATGGATAGTAATGAATTAGAAATATATAAAAATTGTATTAGAACCTCTGATGCTTTGAAATTTAAAAATATAATTGAAAAAAGAAGTAAAGAAGAATTAGAAAAGATGGTTAATTTATATAAAAAATTTTATCAGTTACCAGAAGATAAAGATATTAGAGATATAATATTATTAAAAGTTTAAATTTTATATTTTTTTTCATAATTTAATTGTTATATTATAAAATTTTTTAAAGGAGAATAAATAATGAAATATGAAACCGATTCAAGAATTGTAAAAGAAGGTCAAATATTTGTAGCTATTAAAGGTCATACAGTAGATGGTCATGATTATATAGAAAACGCTATTAAAAATGGAGCTATTTCAATAGTAACTGATAGAGATATAAAAGTATCTGTTCCTTATAAAAAAGTAAAAGATACTGAAAAATATTTACAAAAATTATTAGTAAAAGAATATTCACATGAATTTAAAGACTTAAAAATAATTGGTGTGACAGGAACAAATGGTAAAACAACAACTTGTTATTTAATATATCAATTATTAAAAGAATTAGGTCAAAAAGTAGCTTATATAGGTACAATTGGTTTTTATTATAATGATAAATATCAAGAACTTTCTAATACTACACCAGATATATTACATTTATATAAATTATTATTAGAAGCCAAAGAAAATAATATTAAATATATTGTTATGGAAGTATCTTCTCATGCTTTATCTTTAGGAAGAGTATCTGGAATTGATTTTGATATAGCAGCTTTTACTAATTTAACTCAAGATCATTTAGATTATCATGATACTATGTCAGAGTATTTAAAAGCTAAAATTAAAATAATTGATAATTTAAAAAAAGATGGTATTTTAATATTAAATAGTGATGATAAAGCATCTTATAAATTTAAACATAATCATATTTTTACGGTTGGAACAAATGGTAACTATAAAATAATAAGTTATACTTATAATCCAGATTCAACGGTAATAAATTTTTCTATAGAGGAAAAAAATTATCAAGTTAAAACGAATTTAATAAATAATTTTAATATTTATAATTATTTAATGTGTTTAGCTGTAATTAATAATTTAGGTTTTAATATTGAAGAAATCATCTCTAAAACCAATAAAATTTATCCTCCTAAAGGAAGATGTGAAACAATTAAAGTCAATAATAGTTATGCAGTAATAGATTTTGCCCATACACCTGATGCCGTAGAAAAAATAATAAGAGCTTATAAAGAATTGAAAATAGGTAGAGTAATTACAGTTGTAGGTTGTGGTGGCGATAGGGATCCTAAAAAAAGACCAATTATGGGGTCTTTAGCAACTTCCTTAAGTGATGAAGTAATATTTACTAGTGATAATCCTAGAACTGAAGATCCTGATGCGATTATTAAAGATATTATTAAAGAAAATAATGATGATAATTATCAAGTTATAGTAGATAGAAAAAAAGCAATTATAGCTGGAATTAATAAATTGAAAGATAATGACTTTTTACTTATTTTAGGTAAAGGGCATGAAGATTATCAAATTATTGGACATGAAAAGATTCATTTTAGTGATATCGAAATTTTAAAAGAAAATATGCCTAAAAAATAATATTGATAAATAAAATGTAAAGTACCATACTATAATAAGTAGTACTTTATTTTATTTGTTATAATAAAATTAGGAAGTGATAATATGGATGAAAAATTCCAAGAATATAAAAAATCAAAACAATATAAAAAGCATATTTTAATAAATGTTTTTTTAGTGCTTTTACTTTTTATAATTTTAGGCTGTTTATATTATTTTTATTTAATGTACAATAAAGATGACGAAATAAATTATGATGAAAATAAAAAATATACTTATGAAATAAAAGAAAATACTTTATATTTAAATAGTAATGATGGAATTGAGCAGTCATATAAATGTAATGAAGATTGTATTATTTATACTACAAGTTCTAATAAACAATATTACGATAAAGGAAAAGTTTTAATTAAAGATGGAGATAATATATATTTATATAATTTATTAAAAAACAAAAAAATTGGTGGTAATTATTATCGGGTTGACTTTATCATGAATAAAGATCAAACTTCAATTGAATTATTTAAAGTAAATGATACTTTTGGAAAACAAGGTATTATTGATTTAGATGGTAATATATTAGTTGATATGATATATGATGAGTTAGGTAAAAGCTTAGATGAAAAGTTTATTAATTATTCTTTAGAAAAAAATTATATTACGGCTAAATTAAATTCAAAATGGGGATTAATATCACCTAATAATGGTAAAGGATTAGTTGATTTTCAATACGAAGATATTATCATAACTCCATATAATAAATTGGTAGTTAAAGAAAATAAACTTTGGTATTTAGTTGATGATTTAAATAAAAAGATAATATCTAAAGGATATGATTCTATCTTTGTTTATGAAAATTATTTAGTAGTTACAGAAAATAGCCAAGTATTTGTTTTAGATTTAATAGGTAATATTATTAGTAATAAATTAGATATTTATTATAAAGTTGATCCTTGGGCGATGATAACAATACATGGAATTCAAAGTTATGAAGAAAATGGGGTAATATATATATTGGTTGATGTTCCTGTTAATATTAAAGCTGGAACTTCTAAACAAGAAAAATATTATTATGATTTAGAATCTAAAGAAATAATAAAATATGAATAAAAAAATAACTCTCCTTGAGTTATTTTTTTATTATCTTTTCAATAATATTACTTCCGTTATTACCTTTTATGGCTTCTAAAACCTCAATAGGAATAGCAAAGACAACGGTATTAGAATTGCCAGTTGATAAATCATTTATGGTTGATAAAGTTCTTAAGTGAAGAGCACCAGGTGCTGAAGACATAATGGTTGCTGCTTTAGCTAAGTTTTCACTTGCAATAACTTCACCTTTAGATAGAGTAATAATTGCTTCTTTTTCTCTTTCAGCTTCTGCTACTGCAGCAATAACTCTTTTCATTTCTTCTGGTAAACTTATATCTTTTAATTCGACATTTTCTACTTCAATACCCCAAGCATCGGTTGCTTTATCAACTATATTACAAATTTCTTCAGATATTTTTTTTCTTTCGCTTAATAATTCATCTAAAGAAACTGTACCTACAGCATTACGCATAGTAGTTTGAGCTAACTGACTTATCGCGAATTTAAAATCTTCAACAGCTAAGATACATTTTTTAGAATCACTTATTTTATAATATAATACTGCATTAATTTTTATTGAAATATTATCTTTAGTGATTGCATCTTGTTCAGGAATATCAACTGCTTTGGTTCTTATATCAACAATTTTAACTGATTGAATAATGGGTATTATAATTCTCCAACCAGGTTTTAATACACTATGATATTTCCCAAATTGAAATTTTATCCCTCTTTCAAATTCTTGAACTTGTTTAATTGATACGATAATTAAAACTACTATAATTATACCAATAATTTCCCAATACATAACAAAACTCCTTCCTATTTATATCATATTATAAAAAAAAGATAATAACAATCTTATTTGAAATTTATAAAAAAATTTATATTTATGATATAATAAATTTATGATAAAGGAGAAGTATTATGAAGAATGAAAAAACAATTAGTAAAAGAGATAAAATTAATTTATTAGTTTCCGGGGTTTTAATATTATTTGGGATTATGTTAGTTATTTATCCATTATTTGGAGAGCTAAGTCCGAATAGATTATTATATATAATTTTATCTATTTATGGGGTAATAAAATTAATCGAGTATGTTAAAAGTAGATTAGAAGGAGATAAGGAAGATTTATATACTGGGATTTTATGTATTATAGTAGCATTAAGTGGAATTAAATTTTTAAATAATGATACTGTAATTGTAATCAGTCTAACTTTAGCTTCATGGACTGGTCTGATGGCAATTATTAAATTAATTAAATTAGATTATTATCATGACCGAGGGAATATTATGATATATACAAATTTAGTGACTTTTTCATTGTTCTTACTCATGGGGCTACTTACTAGTATAAATTTATATTTTGAACATTCTATTCAAACTTTAATATTAGGTTATTTCTTTATAATAAATGGATTATTAAATTTATTAGAGGATGCTGTTAGAATTTCATTTGATTATAAAAAAAACAAAAAATAGTATAAATAATTTTACCTTTCATATATTTTATTGGAGGTAATAATGGAAATATTAAAAGTTTCGAGTAAAAGTAATCCCAGTAAAGTAGCAGGCGCAATAGCTAATGTATTTAGGACGGATGAAACAGTAGAAATCCAAACTATAGGAGCGGGAAGTTTAAACCAAGCTGTCAAAGCAATAGCAATTGCAAGAGG
>JAQVVC010000007.1 GCA_028699175.1 Bacilli bacterium
CACTTATTAAATAAATTTTACGATTAGGAAAATTTTTTGATAAATAAGGATATATATCTTTAAGTAATGATTTAACCATAAACTTTCTCCTTTTTTAGATTATATTAAACTATATATTAGGATAAAACACAATTATAAATTAATAGTAGTATAGATAGAAAATAAAAAAACTAGCATTATCAATATGGTTAAGGTATAATAATAATAGGTGAACATAGTGAATTTAAGTAAATATGGAATAAAAAATAATGAATTATTTAATGTAGCCTTGACTCATACATCATATGCTAATGAAAATGGTGGTGAAAGTTATGAAAGGCTTGAATATTTAGGTGATGCAGTGCTTCAGCTTATTTTAAGTGAGTACTTTTATAAAAATACTGATTATGATGAAGGGGATATGTCAAAAATAAGAGCCAGTTATGTATGTGAGGGTGCTTTATTTGCTTATTCAAAAGATATTGATATTATTAAAGATATCAAATTAGGTCATGGTCTAGAAAATCAAATCAATGAAACTATCGTTGCTGATGTTTTTGAAAGTATTGTTGCTGCTATTTATTTAACTAACGGTTATGATAAAGTAAAAAACTTTGTCTTAAATTTAGTTATTCCTTATATTAAAAAAGATATTGTTTTTTTAAGTGATTATAAATCTTATTTTCAAGAATTAGTTCAAACTGATCGTAATACGGTTAATTATAATGTTGTCAAAGAAACAGGGCCTTCTCATGATCGTACTTATGAAGTTGAAGTTATGATTAATGACATCGTATATGGTAAAGGCCGTGGCAAAAGTAAAAAAGAAGCTGAACAAAATGCTGCTCATGATGCGATAAAGAAAAAAGCAGGTGAATAAAATTGAAACTACTTAGAATAAGCATCCACGGATTCAAAAGTTTCGCTGATAAAGTAACGATTGATATAAAAGATGGAATAACAGGTATAGTTGGACCTAATGGAAGTGGAAAAAGTAATATTGTTGATGCAATTAAATGGGTTTTAGGAGAACAATCGGTTAAAGATTTACGTGGCGATAAAACCATGCTTGATGTTATTTTTAATGGTTCAAAATCCAGAAAACCTTTGACTAGAGCCTGGGTATCATTAACTTTTGATAATAGTGATTATTATTTAAAAACTGATTTATCGGAAGTTGAAATCAAAAGAGTCTTATACTCAACTGGTGATAATGAATATTATCTAAATAATGAGATAGTTAGATTAAAAGATATTACTAATTTATTTATTGATTCCGGAACTAGTGTTAATTCTTTATCAATTATTTCGCAAGGTAAAATAGGCGATATTATTAATAGTAAACCAACGGAAAAAAGATTTATTTTAGAAGAAGCAGCTGGAGTCTTAAAATATAAAAAAAGAAAAGAAGAAACTTTAAGAAAATTAGATAAAACAAATGATAATTTAACGAAAATAAATTTAATTATTGATGAACTGTCAGTGAATTTAGAACCACTTAAATTACAAGCTGAAACCGCAACTAAATATTTATCTTATAAAGATTTACTAGAGCATACCGAAAAAGCTTTACTAGCTTATGATATTAAAAATATAAGTGAAAGCTATGAAGAGTATAAAGCAAAAGCGGAATTCTTAAATAATGAAATATTAACTATGGATAATAGTAATACAATTGATTCTGTAAAAATAGAAAAGCTTAAGTTAAAATTATTAAAACTAGATGAAGAATTAAATCTTAAACAAGAAACTTTACTTGAATTATCTAATAGTTTAAGTATTATATCTTCAGAAAAACAAGTGATGATTGAAAGAAAAAAATATCAAGTTGATGATCTAAAGTTAGAATCTAATTTAGTTAATTTAAAAGAAAAAGAATTAGAATATAAAAATAATCTTAAATTAAGTAAAGAAGATATTAATATACTTGAAAAAGAATTAAAAGATAAAACTGAAGTTAATAATAATTTAGTTCAAGAATTAAAATCTTTAAATATTAAAAGAAATATCTTACTTAATGATTTATCTTTACTTAATAAAGAAGATTTATCTTTAAAAAATAAAATTGATATTTTACAAGAAAATATTGAAAATGATAATAAACTTCCCTATGCAGTAAAAAGTATTTTAAATAACGAAAGACTAAATGGTATTCATGATTGCCTTGGTAAATTAATTGAAACTGAAGAAAAATATAGTACGGCGCTTGATATAACTTTAGGTTATTTAGCTAATGTTATAGTTGTTGATAATGATCTAAATGCTAAAGAAGCAATTAATTATTTAAAAAGTAAATCTTTAGGAAGAGCAACCTTTTTTCCGATAAGTGCTATTAAACCTCGGGGATTAGATGCTACAACCTTAAGTAAAATTAATAATGACCCAGCTTTTATTGGCAAAGCTTCTGATTTAGTTAAATATAATTCTATCTACCGAAACATAATTTTAAATCAATTAGGTAATGTAATTATAGTTGATAATTTAACTAATGCTAATCGAATTGGTAAATTAATTAATTATATGTATAAAATAGTTACTTTAGATGGTGATGTAATTGCAGCTGGTGGTAGTATAACTGGAGGATCGACTAATAAAATTTTAGGAATAGCTTCCCAAAAATACGAACTAGAAAAACTATTATTATTATCTAAAGAGAAAATAAATAGTATTAAGTTAAAAGAAGAAGAAGTAAATGAAAATAATAATCAAATAAAGTTACTCGAAAATAAATTATTTGAAAGTACTAATAATATTAATTATTTAAAAGAAAACATCTTAAGAAAGAACAATATTTTAGCCTCATTAGAAAATGAATTAAATAATATTTTTAATGAACAAAAAGGAACATCAGGTATTTTAAATAATAGGATTGATAATGAAATTGAAACTATTCTTAAAGAATATTATGATATCAAAGCTAAGAAAGAAAATTTAGAATTAACTATTAATCAATTAAGATTAAATAAAAATGATCTTCAAAGTGAACTAAATGAACTAGAAAATAATAATAAAAAAATTAATAGTAATTATAATAAAAAATTAAATGAACTTAAAGAAGCAGAAATTGCTTTAGGAAGATTAGATACTAAATTAGACAACTTATTATTAAGACTTAATGAAGAATATGCTATAACCTATGAAAAAGCTATTAAAGAATATCCTCTTTTAGAAAATGAAAAAGAAGCACGCAGTAAAGTTAATTCTTTAAAACATGATATTAAATTATTAGGTGATGTTAATACGGGTTCGATTTCGGAATATGAAAGAATTAATACGCGATATACTTTTTTAACTAAGCAAAAAGAAGATTTAACTACATCTATAAATGATATTCTTACTGTAATTAATGAGTTAGATGAAACAATGAAAGAAAAATTAATTACTACCTTTGATGAACTAAATAAAGAATTTAGTAAAGTCTTTAATTTATTATTTAAAGGTGGAACTGGTAAGTTAGTGTTAACTGATTCGAAAGATATCTTAAATACGGGATTAGAAATTCATGCTGAACCTCCTGGAAAAGATATTAAAAGTACTAGACATTTATCAGGAGGAGAATCAACTTTAACTGCAGTTGCTTTATTATTTGCTATTCTTAATATCAGAACGGTACCATTTTGTGTTTTAGATGAAGTAGAGGCATCTTTAGATGAAGTAAATGTTGATATCTTTGGTAATTATTTAATGAAACTAAATTCAAATACTCAATTTATTATTATTACTCATAAAAAAAGAACAATGGAATATATTAATAATTTATATGGGATAACAATGCAAGAATCAGGGATTTCTAAATTAGTTAGTGTTAAATTAGATTAAATAAAAAAGGTTGCAAGGCAACCTTTTTTATTTGACATAATATTTAATAATAAAATTATATATTAATAATAGGTGAAATTATGAAAAAAAGATTTATAGCTCGAAAAAAGCCTAGTTTTAAAATATTAAAAATAATAATATGTCTTTTTATTATTTATTTAACTTGTTTTTTAACAATAAAATTATTATTTAAAAATCAAATTAAAATGAGTGATGAAAAAAGAGTTAATGAATATTTAGCTATTGCATCTAATAATTTAATTGGTGAAATTTCCATTATTGATTTATTAAATATGAATTTAGTGAGCCCCGATACATTTTTAAAATTAACCTTTAGTAATTTTAAAAAGTTAGAATATAAAAAACAAGATAAAGCAATAAAAGTAAGTAAAGAAATAAAAGCTCCTATTATTTATATTTATAATACTCACCAAAGTGAAAATTATGATCCAGGTACATTAAGTATCTATAATATTACTCCTACCGTATACATGACTTCTGTTATGCTCCAAAAAGCCTTAGAAAAAAAAGATATTTACTCGATAGTGGAAGATGCTGATATAAAGTCTATCTTAAATATAAATAATTTGACTTATAGTGATTCTTACCAAGCATCAAGATTATTATTAAATGAAACTCCACAAAAATATCCTTCGGTAAAATATTTTATTGATATCCATCGTGATAGTGTAACTGATCGATATATTGAAGATGATAAATCATATGCTAAATTAATGTTTGTTATTGGAATGAATCATAAAAATTATTTACAAAATGAAAAACTAATGGTTAGACTATATGATTATATTAAAGAAAATAAATCCGGAATAATTAAAAATAATTATTATGGAAAAAATAGTATCTATAATCAAAACTTTAACGTTAATACTATCTTAATTGAAGTAGGAGGAGTAAAAAATACCATCGATGAAGTTTATAACAGTGTTAATATTTTAGCAGAAGCTATCGAATATATAGTGGGTGAAGATAATGGATAAAAAACCAACTAATAAATTTAAAATTATATTTTATATTCTCTTATTAAGTTTTTGCTTTGTATATTTTTCAGGTAAAACTGGTTATTATGAGACTACCTTACAAAAAAATACTTTACTTACTAGTGATGCTATTAAAGAATTTGAAAAAGATGTTGCTCTTGGAAAAGCCGTTGATATAAAAGATTATGTCAAAGCTGATGTAAATGATTATCGTAATTCTTATTCTAATTTTGGATATTATGTCAGCAAATCAATTGATACTATATTAACAGATGGAGTAGGCAAAATAACGCGTATTTTAAAAACATTATTTACAGGAGAATAATATGGGGAAATTAAAAATAATTAAAAACATCGATTTTAAAAATATGTTTAAAGTAATTAAAAAAATAAGTCATAAAACTAAAAAAAATTATTTTTGGCTTCTTTTAGATGTAATATATTCAGCTATTACATATGGAGCTGGGTATTATGATTATCAAGAATTTGAATTTTATAATTTAAATCATCAATTAAGAAAAACTTACTTAACAAGAGTTAAAAACAACAAAATTATTAAAAAATATAATAATCAGAAAGCTTTTTATAAATTAGATAATAAATTAGAGTTTAATAAAATATTTAAAGATTATATTAAAAGAGATTATTTATTTATAAATAATAATAATTATAAATTATTTCAAAAATTTGTTAAAAAACATAAAGAGATTATTGTAAAACCAATTGATGGTGAAGGGGGATATGGTATTCAAAAAATGAATATCAATAATAAAACTAATCTTAAAAAATTATTTAATGATTTACTTAATAATAATCAGGTATTAATTGAAGAATATATTAAACAACATAAAAAAATAAATGAATTATATAATAACTCTGTCAATACATTAAGATTATTTACCTTTTATGATGGTAATAAAACTCATATCCTTAATTCGGTATTTAAATTAGGTAATGGCGGAGTAATTGATAATTTTTCTAGTGGGGGCATGTATACTTTTGTTGATGATAATGGAAAAATAATTGTTCCTGCTATTGATCAAAATGATAATATATATTATATTCATCCTCAAACTAAAAAAGATATAGTAGGTTATGTTGTTCCTATGTATCAAGAAGCTTGTCAGTTAGTTAAACAAGCAGCTATTTTAGTTCCAGAAATAAAATATATTGGTTGGGATGTTGCTATAACTAATAAAGGGCCTTTAATTATTGAAGGTAATTGTTTTCCTGGGGTTTTTCAGATTAAACCTAGTCTAAATAATAAAAAAGCAGGATTAATACCTAAATATCGAAAAGTAATGGAAATTAAATAATTAATACTTGAATAAGAAGCAAATATTTAGTATAATTATCTTGCTTCTTACAAATATATGTCCTCGTAGCTCAGCAGGATAGAGCATACGCCTTCTAAGCGTACGGTCGAGCGTTCGAATCGCCCCGAGGACGCCACTTTGAAATTTAAGCTACTATCAAAGTAGTTTTTTTATTAAATAGATAAAAACAGAATTTATATATATTAATTAGAATAATATAATTATATTGAAATAAAGAAAATAAGGGAAAAGATGTTAAATGAAATTAAATATTAAAGATATCAAAACTAAAGTAATCAAAGGGGTTAGTAAAGTTCATTATGAATTTAATGATGAAGCTCCTTGGTTAAAATATTATGAAGATTTAAATTATCCTAAACATATTAATTATCCAGAATGTACGATCTATGAATTACTAAAAGAATCAGTTATTAAGTATCCTAATTATTATGCTTATGAATATTTCGGAATTAAGGTAACATATCAAAAATTTGATGAAAAAATAAGAAGATGTGCGATGAGTCTTCAACATATTGGCGTTACTTCAAATGATACTGTAACTATTCTAATGCCTAATACTCCAGAAGCTATAATAATGTTTTATGCTTGTAATATGATGGGGGCGGTAGCTAATATGGTTCACCCTTTATCAAGTGAAGGAGAAATAGAGTTTTGTCTTAATAAAGCTCAAAGTAATTATATAATAACCCTAGATGCTCTTTATGATAAATTACATGGGATAAAAAATAAAGTTAAATTAAAAAAAATAATTTTGTCTCGTGTAAATGAAAGTATGCCATTAGTTACTTCATCATTGTTTTGGTTAACAAGAGGACGAAAAATTAAAAAAGAAAATAGTTATACTGATAATGTTATTAAATGGAAAGATTTTATTTATGAAGGTCGAAATGAAGATTTAATATTAAGTCATAAAGATACCAAAGAATTAGCAGTAATTCTATATAGTGGTGGTACAACTGGAACTCCAAAAGGGATAATGCATAGTAGTTATAATTTTAATGTTTCAGCTTTACAAAATAGAACCGTATGTCCTGGTGTTGAACCTGGTAATTGTATTTTGTCAATCATGCCTATTTTTCATGGCTTTGGTTTAGCAATATGTTTTCACACAGTATTAGCAGCGGGAATGAAAGCAATTATTATCCCTAAATTTACTCCTGAAGAATTTGGTAAATTAATTAAAACTTATAAACCTAATTTTATATTAGGAGTGCCAACTTTATTTGAAGCCTTACTCCAAACTAAATTAAAACCTGATGGATTATCTTTTGTTAAAACTTTTGTTGCTGGCGGAGATGCCTTAACATCAGAGTTACAAGCTAGAGTAAATACTTATTTTAAAGAGCATGGATGTGATAATGAAATTAGAGTAGGTTGGGGTATGACTGAATGTGTATCTTCAGCTACCGTTACTCCAGTAGGTAATTTTCTTCCTGGTAGTATTGGAATTCCTAATCCTGATGTTTTTGTTAAAATAGTCAAAACTGGGACAGAAGAAAATGCTTATTATGATGAAGATGGAGAAATATGCGTATCGGCTCCAATGGTTATGATGGGTTATTTAGATGAACCAGAAGAAACAGCTATTACTCTTCGCCATCATAAAGATGGAAAACTATGGCTTCATACTGGGGATATGGGTTCAATGAACAAAGATGGGATGATATTTTTTAAATCTCGAATAAAAAGAATGATTATATCTTCAGGTTATAATGTGTATCCTAATCATGTTGAAAATGTTATTAACTCTCATCCCAAAGTCTTAACTTCAATTGTAGTTGCAGGACCTCATCCTTATAAGGGGGAAATAGTAAAAGCTTATGTAGTTTTAAAACCAAACTATAAACAAAATGCTAAAATTGATAATGAAATAAGAGAACATTGTAAAATGAATTTAGCTAAATATATGTTACCAGCAACCATCGATTATCGGGAAACACTACCAACAACTAAATTAGGAAAAGCAGATTATCGTAATGTTAAATAATAAAAAAACAAATTCAATTTGTTTTTTTTAAATATTTAATTAGATATTTAATAAGCCATACCGGAGTTTTTAAAATTATTTTTAGATCATACCAGAATGAAATATTATCATAATATAATTCATCATATTTTAATTTATCTTTATGGTTTATAGTTTGAGCTCCAGATGCTTGCGCAAGTCCGGTTACCCCAGGCCTCATTAAATATCTTTTATAACTTATTTCTCCTGGAGGTAGTATTTCATTAATGATAAAAGGTCTTGGTCCTACAAATGACATATCGCCTTTTAAGATATTAAATAATTGGGGTAATTCATTAATTCTAGTTATATCTAATATTTTAGATATTTTTGTATATCTAATATAATCTGGCATCCCTCTTGTATTTAATGTTTTAGTTCTAAATTTATACATTTGAAAAGGTTTTTTATATCTTCCTTCTCTAGGAGTTACCTCATAAAAGATTGGCTTTCCTAAATTAAAATAAATTATTATACCGGTAATTATCATAATAGGTAATGTAATAATTATTAAAATAATTGCTAAAATAATATCACAAATTCTTTTAAAATATTTTATATACATATAAACCTCCTAAACATAAAATAATCCTAACATAATGTTTTTAAAATAACAATCTTTACTCTTAATCTTTTATTTGTTAAAATAATAATATAGGAAGTGAAAATTATGTTAAAAGATTTAATAAACAAAGAAGTAAACGTTACTTATGAGGTTGGATATAACTATAAATGTTTAAAAGGTGTTGTTACTAAAGTTACTACTGATTATTTAACTATTGATAATAAAGTGTTAATTGCAACCAAAAAAATAATTAAAGTTGTTATAAAAACAAAAAAATAATATAATAAAGAAATAAAAGGGATGATAAAAGTGAAAGTATTAGTAATAGGAAAACCAACATACAATTTTATATTAACTTTAGATAATTTTTTAACTGAAGGAGCTAAAATTAATATTGGAGAAAGACAAGAAGTTGCCGGTGGAGCTTCAGTTTATGTAGCATCTTTATTAGGTAAGTGGGGGATGGATGTATCTTATACAGGATTAGTTAGTAATGATCCCTTGGGAGCGAAAATAAAATCTCAATTAGATAGTTACAATGTTAATACGAAATTTATAGAAATTAATTATGAAAACCCCGATTGTACTAGTACTAATTATATTATTATCAATAAAAGTAATGGTAGTAGTACCGAAATATTAAGAAGTGATCCGGAGCTTAATTTAACTAAATATAAGTATGATTTTGTCCCTGATTTCATTATAATGGATGGTACAGATCCAGCCGGTTCTTTAGCGGCTTTAAATAATTTTCCTCATGCAACTAGCATACTATTAGCTAATAAAGTATCTGAAAAAATTTATGATATAAGTAAAAAATGTCATTATGTAGTTGCTAATATTAGTTATGCTAAAGCTTTAACAAAGTTAGAACTAGAAATTAAAAGACCTAAAGCTTTGGTAAATTTTATGCAAAAAATAAAAGATTTAAATAAAGCTCAGTATATAATTATGATGAGAGAAAATGGGGTTTTATACGCTAGTAATAATCAAGTCAAAATGATTCCAGCTATCCAAATTGAAAAAAAAGAAGATGATACTCACTCTGGTTATATGTTTTTTGCAGCCTTTGTATATGGAATAATTAATAATTATGGTATGGATAATAGTGCTAAAATAGCTAATATTGCAGGTGGTTTATCTTTAACTAAAGTAGGAAGTATAAATGCGATGCTTGAATTAGCAGACGTTTTAAAAATGGCCGGTTTAAAAGAAGTAACTGAACCTGTAAATACCGAAGTGTTAGAATAATGAATCCTTTTTTAAATATTCTTCCGACTATAGATGTCCATGGCTATACTTCTGATTTAGTAATATATCCCGTAAGTGATTTTATTAATGATAATATAAAATTAAAAAAAGATAAAATTGTTATTGTTCATGGGATAGGAAAAGGTATTTTAAAAAATACAATTAGAAATAATTTTCGTAAAGATAAAAGAATTAAAAAGTTATATGGTGATCCGTTTAATTTAGGGATCACTATTATTGAATTAAATATCTAGTTATGTTAAGATAAAAAGCCTGGGTGATTAATATGTTTGTAGATGAAGTAATAATAAAATTAGTAGCTGGAAAAGGTGGAGACGGATGTACTTCTTTTCGACGTGAAAAATATGTTGAATTTGGAGGTCCTGATGGTGGTAACGGGGGAAGAGGTTCTAATATAATATTTAGAACTGATAAATCACTTCGAACTTTAATTGATTTAAAAATGATGAAATTAATTAAAGGTAAAAAAGGAATTAATGGATCAGGAGCTAATAAGAATGGTGCAAATGCTGATGATATTATAATAAAAATACCAATGGGAACAACAATAACTAATATTGAAAATAATAAAGTAATCGCTGATTTAATAACTGAAGATACTGAAGAAATAATTGCTCATGGCGGAAGAGGCGGAAGAGGTAATAAAGCTTTTGCTAATAATGCTAATAAAGCCCCTAAAATGAGTGAATTAGGTCAAACTGGTGAAGAATTAATAATTAAATGCGAATTAAAAATGCTTGCTGATGTTGGTTTAGTAGGTCTTCCTAGTGTTGGTAAAAGTACTATTTTAAGTATGATAAGTAATGCAACTCCTAAAATTGCCCCTTATCATTTTACGACTTTATCTCCTAATTTAGGGGTAGTTAAAATATATGATGATACATTTGTAATGGCTGACTTGCCGGGTTTAATTGAAGGAGCAAGTGAAGGTTTAGGTTTAGGCCATAAATTTTTAAAACATGCAATGCGCACTAAAGTAATTGCTCATGTAATTGATATGGCAGGATCAGAATTAAGAAATCCCATAGATGATTATGAACTTATCTTAAATGAAATATCTAAATACGATGATAAATTAATAAATAAAAAAAGTGTTATTATTGCTAATAAAATGGATTTACCAGAAGCTAAAGAAAATTTAAAAAAATTTAAAGCTAAATATTCTAAGGAACAAATATTTGAAATTAGTGCTATTAATAATGAAGGCTTTAAAGATTTATTAATCTATTTAAATAAATTAGTTAAAGAAACTGAATCTCAAGCTTTATATGATGATATAAATCAATCTCATATTTTATATCAGTATAATGAAGAAAAACCATATACAATAAATAAAGAAGGTAACATATGGGTAATAAGAGGAAAAGTCATTGAAGATTTACTCTTAATGACTCGTTTTGATGAAGATGAAAGTATTTTAAGATTTTCAAGAAAACTAACTGCCATGGGAGTTGATGAAGATTTAGAAACATTAGGAGCAAAACGTGGTGATGAAGTAAAAATATTAGATTATATATTTAATTTTAAAGATTAAATATTTAGTTAGGGGAGTTAAAATGAATAAATTTTTAGACTTGTTTGATCAAGAAAAACCAATAATCGGTATGTTACATTTAGGAAGAAAAAATAGTTGTAAAGAAGCTTTAGAGTTAACTAAATATGAATTAAATACTTATTTAGACAATGGGATTAATGGTGTTATAGTAGAAGATTATTTCGGGAATTTAGATGATATGGTAATGACATTAGAATATTTATATTTGCATAGAAATGATGTTATTTATGGAGTTAATTATTTAAATGATTATAAAATGGCTTTTGATTTAGCATTATCTTATCAAGCTAAATTTGTTCAAATAGATTCAGTATCTGGTCATTTGTTACCTTTTAAAGATAAAGAATATGCTCAAAAATTGAATTATTTAAGAAAGTTAAATAATATTTTGGTTATAGGTGGAGTTAGATTTAAATATCAACCTTATTTATCAGGAAGGTCACTTAAAGAAGATCTAGAATTAGGAATGCAACGATGCGATGGTATAGTCGTTACTGGTGATAAGACAGGATCAGAAACCCCACTTAAAAAAGTAGCTGAATTCAAACATTTTATTGAAGATTTTCCTTTAATAATTGGAGCTGGACTAACTCCTGATAATTGTATTCCCAGTTTAACAGTAGCTGATGCTGCTATAGTGGGTAGTTATGTAAAACATAATCATAAGGATATTGGTACAGCATCAGCAAAAAATGTTAAAAAGTTAGTATATAAAGTAAATACGCTTAGAAAATAAATATCATGTCACACTTCGACAAGATATTTATTTTTTGAAGATTATAATATTATTGGTGATATGATGAGAACTTTTTATTTATTTAAAATAAATGATGATTATAGTAATTTAACTAAAAATATCCCTTTTAATCTTTATAATACTTATTTAAGCATTAGATTAAGTAATAAAAATAATCTTAATTATTTATTCAATCAATATAATAGTATTACTAATCAAATATTAATTCCTGAGTTAAATAAGTTATTATATTTAAAAATGAAAGATATGGATGGCTATAGCAGATATCGAAATGCCCATATGTATAATAATTATTATAGTGATGAGGTCAGTAAGTTAATTATAAATAATAGTTATTTAATATTAAAAAGTAATAAATCTAATAGCACTTTTTTTACTATTTTATATGATATTCCCAATCTATTTGTAATTGATTTTGAAAATAAAGATTATTTTTGGCTTGAAAAAATTGATAATTTAAGACTTGCCCCTCAAAGTACTTATAGTGTATAATAAAAAAAGGAGTGATATGGATGTTACAAGATATTTTATTAGTATTATTTGGTTTAATAGTAGGTGCAGTATTAGGTTTTTTTCTTTGTAAATTATATATGCAAAAATATTTAAAGAAAAATCCCCCCATTAATGAAAAGATGATTGAAACCTTAATGAGTGGCATGGGCAGAAAACCAAGTCAAAAACAAATAAAACAATTAATGCAACAAATGAACCGCATGCAATAATATGAAAATAGATTTAAGAAAACTATATATTTTAAATAAAATTGATATTAATGAAGAAGTAATAATTCCCGAAGAATATTATCAAAAAATAGATATCATTAAGGTAAGTCCTTTAAAAGTAAAAGGTAATATTATGATTAATAATCAAGATGAAATAGAACTTAATGTTAATATTAAAGGAATTTTTATCTTACCTTGTGCCATTAGTTTAGAAGAAGTTGATTATGATTTTAATATTGATTTAAATGAAATAATACCAGAAACTAATAAAAAAGGTAAGTTTGAACTTGAATTATTAGATATTTTATGGGAAAATATTGTTCTAGAGGTTCCAATTAGGGTTGTAAAAGAAAACCTTAACACTAATAATACTAGTGGCAAGGGATGGGAACTAATTAGTTAAACATAACAGAAAACGGGAAGGAGTGATACTGTGGCAGTACCAGCAAGAAGAACTAGTAAAACTAAAAAAAGAATGCGTCGTACACATTTAAAGAAAACAGCTCCAAATATTGTAGTGTGTCCTAATTGTGAAGAATCAATAATGCCTCATAGAGCTTGCACTAAATGTGGTTATTATAAAGGAAAAGAAATAATAAAAATTAACAAAAAAGAAAGTTAATTTTTTTAATTGTAAAACTTTTACAGATATAATATAATTTAATAGGAAAAGAGTGATAATTATGAATGAAATATATTTTGAAGAAGTATCTGAACATTTAATTCCTTTTTTGGGTCTTGCTTGGTTTTTAATTTTATTTTTTTTATTAATCATCTTAGCTTTAGTGATATTATTTATTGTCGTAAGATGGATAATATTTCGAAAATCTGGTTTAGAAGGCTGGGAATCAATTATTCCTTTTTATAGTTCTTGGTCTTTAGTTAAAATATCTGGTATAACTTGGTGGTTTTTCTTTCTTATAAATGCTCCATTTTTTGCTTTAATACTAACTTTTGGATTACTTACCCCGATTGCTGGAATGATTGCGTTAGTAGCAGCATATTTTGTTCATTATAATTTAGCTATTAAATTTGGTAAAGAACCAATTGTTTATGGATTAGGTTTAACATTTTTGCCGATCGTTTTTTATTCGATTCTAGCATTTGGAAAAAGTACTTATAAAGATGTAAAGGTAAGTACTTATGGTCCTATTAATGAAAATACAATAAATAATAATATACCAAATAGCAATAAAAATAATAAATTTTGTAAAAACTGCGGAAATCAAATAGATAAATCTAAATTTTGCTCAAATTGTGGTACTAAAATAGAAAAATAATTTTATTTAAGTTCTTGATTTATATTCGTAAAATTTTTCCAAGGGTCATGACGGCGCAATCTTTTTATTGCATCTTGCATTGTAATTTCATCAGGAGCAATTTTATCTAATTCTCGCCATGCAATTGGCATCGAAACGGTGCCATTTTTTTTAATTCTTAGAGAATAAGGTGCTACGCTAGTAGATCCTTTAATATTACGCATCCAATCAATAAAAATTTTATTTTTTCTTTGGGTTTTTCGATTATTAGAGATATAGCGATCTGGCCATTTTGCTTCCATATAAAGAGCAATCTTTTTAGCAAAAGCTTGAAATTTTTTAAATCCTGCAGAAGGTTTAATTGGAACTATAACGTGATAACCTTTTCCACCACTTGTTTTTAAGAAAGATACTAAAGAAAGGTCATCAAGTATTTCTTTTAAATCTTTTACTCCTTGACGTAAATCTATTAATTCTAGCTTTTCATCGGGATCTAAATCAAATACCATCATATCTGGTTTTGATAAGGTTTTAGTTTTGCTTCCCCAAATATGAAATTCTATCGAATTCATCTGGACTTCTGAAATAAGACCGGTAATATTTTTAATATAATAATAATCCTCTTTAATTCCTTCCTTATTTTTTACTATAATTTTGTTAAGACCATGATAGATATTTTCCATATGTTTTTTATAAAAACAAGTTTTACTTGTTCCATTTGGGCAACGAATGGTACTAATTATTCTATTTTCTAAATAAGGAGCCATTCTTTTATACATAGCTTGATAATATAAGGCAATATCTATTTTACTGATTTGTGCTTCTTTAAAAATTATTTTATCAGAATTTGTTATTTCTACTTTTTCAATAATACATTTAGAATTTTTTTTAGGTAATATTTTACCATTATTAATTTCATTAATAGTTAAACCAGTTTTTATACTGGTATTATATTGGTCAATATAGGCTTTATTCTTACTATAAGTATCATTTTCTTTAATAAGTAACCACTTTTCATCTTGCATCCGGACTAAAGCCCAATTGCCTTTAAGTCTTTTACCTTTTAAAGTGAATTTTAATGTTCCATTTTTTAAATCCTGCTTAGGATTATTAATTGGAATCCAAAATCCTTTATCCCAAAGCATAACCGTTCCACCACCATATTCTCCTTTCGGGATAATTCCTTCAAAGTTTTGATAACTTAATGGATGATCCTCAACCTTGATGGCTAGTCTTTTATCACTAGGGTTAAAAGAAGGCCCTTTAGGTACTGCCCAACTTAATAAAACTCCATTTAATTCTAAACGAAAATCATAATGATCTTTTCTAGCTATATGATGTTGGACTACAAAATGAAGTTTACCAGAGCTAGATGAATTTTTACCAACTGGTTCTTTACTTTTTTTAAAATCTCTTTTTTTATTATATTTAATTAATTTATGATTCAAAATTTATCTCCTCCGTAACTTATTATTATTTTGGAAATATAATAAAAATTATACTTCATTCTTAACAATTTAATTATCCTGTGTTATAATTATTTTAGATAGAAGGTATATCACATGAAAAAAAATAAACTAATAATAAATTATTGTCCCAATTTTTATAAAATTATTAATTTTGATTTTTTTGAAGATGATTATATTTCCAAAAAATTAGTTGCAATTTATAAAGATTTTATTTTTGATATTGATTTATATAATGAAGATGATATTTATATGATAAAACAAATGGATTTAGTGGTAAATAAATATATTGAAGATTATTATTTTCGTAAAGAAATGCAAAGAAGTATGCTTAATATTAGAGTAAAAAAATCTTCGCAATTAGTTAGAGATATAGCTCAAAGTATTATAAATTGTTTTGATTCATATGAAAATGGATATACAAGAAATATATATTTTGCTAGGTGGATATAAATGAAAGATGAAGATTTTTATATCGAAGAAACAAGTCCTTTAAAAGTTTTTTTGACGTCTTTATTATTTTTGTTTATATTAGGAGTTTTTGGTGGTCTTTATTATTTTTATTTTTATTATAATGATGTTAAATTAAAAAATATAACAATTGAATTAGGAAAACCAGTATTTTATGATATTGATAAATATATTATTGATCATAAAAATAAAACTTATAAAATTGATATGTCTAATATATCAGTTGATGAAAAAGGAAATACTAATAGCGTAGGTGAATACAGTTATTTAGTTTATGTTGGAAAAGAAATAAAAAAAGGCAAAGTATATGTTAAAGATACAACGGCACCAATAGTAGAGTTAAAAGAATTAACAGTCGGACTAAATGAAGAATTTGAACCTGATGATTTTTTAGTTTCTTGTATCGATTTATCACAAGTATGTTATGTAAATTATGCTAAAGAATCAGATGAAAAATTAAATAATGCTACAGGTGAATATTCATTGACCTTAGAAATAAAAGATAAATATGATAATGTAACTAAAATGAAAACTAAATTAATTGTCAGTGAAACATCATCATTAAGCGCTATAAAGGCTAGTGATATGGAAATATATAGTATATATCCAATAGATCATGATTGGAATAAAGAATATACAATAAAATTTCCAAAAGGAATATCAGAGCAAGATAAAACCTTTGAACAAAAAATATTAGAAATAACTAATTTTGATTTTAGTTTATTATATGAAGATAATATTAAGAATCAAACTTTATTAACTATATATAATAAATATAATTATGTAATAGGATTTTCAGTAAAGTTAGAGCTTGATAATGGTGAAATAATCTATGTTACTGAAAAAGAATATCAGAATTTACAAAAAGATTGAAAAAAATAATGACGTTTGTTATAATTAGTTTACCTTTTAATTTAAATTAAAAGGTAATTAACGGCGGTGTAGCTCAGTTGGCTAGAGCACTCGGTTCATACCCGATAGGTCGGGAGTTCAAATCTCTCCGCCGCTACCATAAAAATCAAAAACCCTCTTAAAGAGGGTTTTATTTTAGGTTTTTTACAATTGTTTTTTATATATTTTTATGATAAAATTTAATAAGAATAGGAAGATAGTTATGAAAATATTAAAAAAACTTATTTTTACATTAATTATTATAATACCAATAAATGTTAATGCTGGTATTATTGTCGATTGTGATGGACCAGCAAAAATCAATCAAAGAATTTCTTGTGATATTAAAACGGATGTTCCAATTTCATCATTTAAGTCGACTTTAGTAGTTGATCCAGTTGTAACTTATGAAGGTTCTGTTGCTTCAACCAATTTTGTGCAATTTAGTAGTGGTCGTTATTTGAATTTTCAAACTGCTAATCCTAGTACTTATAATCAAGGCTTAATAGCTTATTTATATATTATTGTGCCAAATACATCAAAATCATCATTTACTTTATCATTTGAAGATATTGAATATACCTCGTCAAAAGGAGATAAACAGCAATCTAAAATCTCGGAAACAGTTCAAATCATGCCTGTGACAACTAAAACCACATCAACAACATCAAGAGTTACAACCCAAAGTTCAACCGAAAAAACATTTACGGTAACGCTTAATCCTAATAATAACACTGACAATAAAATTACGAAATGTACAACAAAAGGCTCTAATTGTAAAATAGATTTATCCGATATCCAAATACCAACTAAAAATGGTTTTACTTATAATGGCTGGGGGAATGCTCCAACTTGTACCGAAGGAAGTAAGACTTCTTATACAGCTTCTGCAGATGTTACTTTATATGCCTGCTGGTTAAATTCAGAAACTGATGATTCTGATAATGATGAAATGTTATATTTACAATCGTTATCTATTGAGGGTCAAGATCTGGATTTTAGTAAATTTAAAACTGATTATGATTTAGTTGTTTTATATCAAGTAGAAAATTTAGTTATTTCTGCTAGTCCTGCTAAAGAAGGTGTAACTGTTGATTTACAAGAAACATATCCATTACTAGTAGGAGAAAATACAATATCAATAAAATTATCTGATGAAAATCAAAATACTACAACTTATACTATTAATGTTAAAAGATTAAAAGAAGGAGAAGAAATAAGAATTCCTTCATCTGATGCAACTTTAAAAAATATAATTATTAAAGGATATGATTTAGATTTTAAATCTGATGTATTTGATTATATTTTAAAAGTACCTTCAGGAACAAAATCATTAGATGTTAAAGCAGTATTAAATAATGAATATGCTGAATACGTAATAACTGGAAACAATGATATTTATGATGGTAGTATAATTTCTATAAAAGTTAAAGCAGAAATTGGTGATGAAATAAATTCCTATGACATTAAAATAGAAGTAGTTAAAGGAATTAAAGATTATTTATTATATATCGTAATTGGCAGTGTATTGTTAATAAGTATTATTGCTTTAGTAATTATTAATCAATCAAAAATTCAAAAAAAGAAAACTACAAAACAAAATATTGCTGCAGTTGCTCCTGCTAAGAAAACTCCAACTAAAATAAATACAATTAAAACTCCCGTAGTAAAACCGATTCCAGTGCCTAAACCAGTGTCTCCTCAACCGGCTGGAACACCACAAACCAAACCTCCTGAACCAGCGACTCCTCAACCGGCTGGAACATCACAAACCAAACCTCCAGAACCTAAAGAAACAGTTGAAGTACTAGATTTATAAAAGCGTTAATGATTTTAATGCTTTTTTATTGTATAATAAAAGAGTGATAGTATGAAAGATATAATATATGAATTTTTAGATTATATTTCGTTAGAACGTAAATATTCTAATAATACAGAAATCAATTATGAAATTGATTTATTTAAGTATGATGAATATTTAACTAAAGAAAAGAAAAATTATTTGCTCATAAATTATCAAGATATAAGTAAATATATTGTATATTTAAGAAAGGCCAATTATTTACCATCTAGTATAAATCGAAATTTAAGTACCTTAAGAAGTTTTTATAATTTTTTAGAAAGAAAAGAAATAATAAATAATAATCCTTTTAATTATATAAAAAATATTAAACAAGAGAAAAAATTACCTAATTATTTTAAGTATAATGAGTTTATTACAATGTTAGAAACTCTTAATGATGATCATCCATTAAATGTAAGAAACAGGCTTATTTTAGAATTATTATTTGCAACGGGAATAAGAGTAAGTGAATTAGTTAATATAAAAATTAATAACATTGATATAGGTTTAAGACAGATTAAAGTAAGTGGAAAAGGTAATAAGGAAAGAATCGTTTATTTCGGTTCTTACTGTGAAGATGCCATCAAAAACTATTTCAATAATGCTCGTGATATATTATTAAAAGATAAAATATCGCCTTATTTATTTATTAATAATCGGGGAGGGAATCTTACTGATAGAGGAATTAGGCTAATAATTGATAATATTATTAAGGCATCAGCTTTAAAAATAAAAATAACTCCTCACACTTTTAGGCATTCTTTTGCAACAATTATGCTTAATGAAGGATGTAATATAAAAAGTGTTCAAGAATTACTTGGACATGTGAGTATAAACACAACTAGTATATATACTCATTTAACTAATGAAGAGATTAGAAGAGTATATTTAAATGCTCATCCTAGAGCAAAAAAATAATATTTAAAAAATAATATTTGTGGTAAAATAGTATAAAGGATGATATAAAAATGGACCAAGAATCAAATAAACATTTAAAAATTATATTAAGTGTTATATTTATAATAATATTATTAATATTAATTTTATATTTTTTTAATCAATTTTTAAAATTAAACACTTATGAAGAAATAAAAACAACTACTACAACCATAAAAACAACTAAAAAAGTAGATTATGATTTTATTGAATTAACTAATGATAAGAAAATATTTTTTAATAGTTATTTAAATGAAATTAATACCTTAAAAGCTTTTAATAATGCTGTTGATAATAATTATAAAGTTTATAATATTAATTTAATCCAAACTGAAATAAGTAAGTTTAAATTTATTTATACTTACCTTAAAATAAATAATGCTGAAGAAAATGTTGATTTTGAGAAAATAAATGAATATAGTAATAAATTTTTTAAAACTGACTTATATCAAGAAAATTTAAATAATTATTTACAAGAAAAATTTTATTATTATGAATTTAATAATGAGGAACCTAACTATTGTTTAAAAGTTAACTCAAAGAAAGATAATATACTTTTTATTGATATGGTTAAAAAAGAAAATAATATTTGTAACAATGATGTTCTTAATTATGATAAAAATTTAATAATTAATCAAATTAAATTAGGGTACTTATTAATAGATGATGAAATGATATATTATTCATTTACGATAGTTAAATAGAAAGGGTAAAAAATGGCTAAATACGTATATTTATTTAAAGAAGGATCTAAAGAAATGAAAAATTTATTAGGAGGGAAAGGTTCTAATTTAGCGGAAATGACTAAAATAGGATTGCCAGTTCCTCAAGGATTTATTGTTTCTACAGAAGCATGTCTTAATTATTATGAAAACAAAGAATCTATTAGTGATGATGTTATTAATCAAGTTTTTCAAGCTATGACTAAATTAGAAAAAATTACTAATAAAAAATTCGGTGATGCAAAGAAACCATTACTTGTATCAGTTCGTAGTGGGGCAAGAGCAAGTATGCCGGGAATGATGGATACAGTTTTAAATTTAGGAATTAATGATGAAGTATGTGAAGGATTAGCTAAATTAACTAATAATCCCCGATTTGCTTATGATACATATCGAAGATTTATTCAGATGTTTGCTGATGTCGTTATGGGCTATCCGAAAGCTTCTTTTGAAAGATTTTTTGATCATCTTAAATCAGAAAAAAAAGTTAAAGATGATAGTGAATTAACAACTGAAGATATGAAAGATGTAGTAGAAGCTTTTAAAGAAAATTATCTTAAAATTGCCGGAAAAAGTTTTCCCCTTGATCCTAAAGAACAATTAATTGAAGCAATTAAAGCCGTCTTTAGGAGTTGGAATAACGAAAGAGCGAATGTTTATCGCCGGCTTAATAATATTCCTTCTTCATGGGGAACAGCTGTTAATGTTCAAGAAATGGTTTATGGTAATATGGGATTAGAATCAGGTAGCGGAGTTGCCTTTTCTAGAAATCCATCAACAGGTGAAAATGAAATATATGGTGAATATATCTTAAATGCTCAAGGTGAAGATGTTGTGGCTGGTATCAGAACTCCCGAACCAATTAGTAATTTAAAAACTCAAATGCCGAAAGTATATGAAGAATTAGTAAAAAATGCGAAAATATTAGAAAATCATTATCATGATATGCAAGATATGGAATTTACAATTGAAAATAATAAATTATATATGCTTCAAACTAGAAATGGCAAAAGAACAGCAACAGCAGCTATTAAAATAGCAGTTGATTTAACTAATGAAGGTAAAATTACAAAAAAAGAAGCTATTATGCAAGTAAATCCTAATCAATTAGATGCTCTTTTACATCCTACTTTTAGTAATGATGCAATTAAAAATAATAAAGCAATATCAACTGGTTTAGGAGCATCACCAGGAGCAGCAACCGGAAAATTATATTTTACCGCAGAAGACATCATAAAAACTTATGAAAAAGGTGAAAAAGGTTTAATTTTAGCAAGACTAGAAACAAGTCCAGAAGATATTGAAGGAATGAATCTTGCTAGTGGGATTTTAACGATAAGAGGTGGTATGACATCTCATGCGGCAGTAGTGGCTAGAGGAATGGGAAAGTGCGCTGTATGTGGCTGTGAAGAATTAAGATTAAATGAAAAAAATAAAACAATAACTACCAAAGATAATATAATTATAAAAGAAGGAGATTTTATAAGTCTTGATGGGAGTACTGGAAAAGTATATATCGGTTTACTTGAAACTTCTAAAGCTTTACTAAGTAAAGATTATAAAACTTTTATGACTTGGGTAGATGAAATAAGAGATTTAAAAATTAGAACTAATGCTGATTTACCTAAAGATGCTATAATAGCTAAAGAATTTGGGGCTGAGGGAATTGGTTTATGTCGAACTGAGCATATGTTTTTCGAAGAAGCTCGAATCTTTTCTTTTCGTAAAATGATTTTGTCTAATAATACGGAAGAACGAATAAAAGCTTTAAAAGATATTCTTCCTCAACAAATAAAAGATTTTGAAGGATTATTTAGATGTATGAGTCCATATCCTGTAATAATAAGATACTTAGATCCTCCTTTACATGAATTTTTACCTAAAGAAGATCAAGAAATTAATAATTTGGCGAAAGACTTAAAAATAAATATTAATGATTTAAAAGCAAGAATTACAGAATTGACAGAATTAAATCCGATGATGGGACATCGCGGATGTCGTATTGCTATTACTTATCCTGAAGTGGCTACAATGCAAACCCAAGCTATAATAAAAGCTGCTATTAATGTTACTAAAGAAGGTAAGAAAGTATGTCCCGAATTAATGATTCCTTTAATAGGTGATAAAAATGAACTAGCTTATCTAACAAATATTATTAAAGTAGAAGCCGATAAATTAATAAAGCAAGCAAAAATAAAATTAAAATATTATATTGGAACCATGATAGAATTACCTAGAGCAGCATTATTAGCTGATGAAATTGCTGAGTATGCGGAATTTTTCTCCTTTGGAACAAATGATTTAACCCAAATGACTTATGGCTTTTCTAGAGATGATGCTAGCAAGTTTTTAACAGATTATTATCAAAAACAAATATTCGAGTTTGATCCTTTTGAAAGAATTGATCAAAATGGAGTAGGAAAATTAATTGAAATAGCTATTAATAAAGGTAGAAATGTAAATCCGGATTTAGAAATCGGCATATGTGGTGAACATGGTGGTGAACCAAGTAGCATTGAATTTTGTTATCAAACAGGCATGAATTATGTATCTTGTTCCCCATATCGAGTTCCGATAGCTAAACTTGCAGCAGCTCAAGCCACAATAAAGTTAAAGGGGCAGAACTAAGACTCTAATATCTCTTTAAATAAGACTTTTACTATATATAAAGGATTTAAAGAATATTAAAATAAATATTAAAGACTGAGAT
>JAQVVC010000046.1 GCA_028699175.1 Bacilli bacterium
TAAAAAGTAAATTGAATTATAAAACAGACTATAGTATAATAAAATTACTTAAGAGGTGGATATATGAGCAAATTAAAGGGGTTTTATCATAATAATAGAATATATGTAATATTAATGGGAGTATCCCTTTTATGTCTAGCATTAATACTAGTGGCTTTTGGATATTATTTTTTATCACAAAATAATGCTGGTACTTATGGAAATAGACTTAATGGAATAGAAAATGTAAAAATTACCGATGATAAATTGGAAGAGATGAAAAAAGCAATTGAAGAAAATGCAATTGTTCATCATGCTTCTATAAAAATAAAAGGTAAAATAGTTTACATAAATATTTATATTAAAGAAGATAAAATAGATGATGCTAAAAATGTTGCTATTAAAAGCTTAGAATTATTTGAAGAAGAACAAAGTACCGTTTATGATATATTATTTACAATTGATTTAGCTTCTAAAGCTGAAGATAGTGTCTATCCAATTATGGGTTCTAAGAAAAATGATAATACTATTATTTCATGGACTAAGTATGGCGAGTAGGTAGAAGATGAAAAAATTTAAAAGAATATTTATTACCGTATTAAGTATAATAATTGTAATCTCTCTTGGATTATTCATTTTTTATAATTATTTTTATGATGAAAACAAATTAAGTATTAAAGAAAAAGAATGGATAGCTGATAATAAAAATAATTTAATAGATATTAATATTCCCAATAAATTAAATATTTTTGGTTATAATGGGGCTGGAGTATTTTTTGACTTTTTAGATGATTTAGAAAAAGAATATTTAATTAAATTTAATAAAGTTGCTCAAGATAATAATATTTTAGAAAATGATTTAGGTTTTTATATCAATAAAGATATTACCTCAAGTGATTTACCAATCTATAAAGATTATTATGTAGTGATTGGAAAAACTTCTGATGTTATAACTTCTTTTAACGATTTAACTGGAAGTACAATAGGTATTACTGCTGATACTTTAACAAGAGTTACTAATTCTTATAAAAATGTTATAACTTATACTACTTTAGATACAAAAGAGGCTTTATTAGATGCTCTTGATACAGATAAAGTTAAGTATTTAATTGTTCCCAAAAATGAATATCTAGATCTAATAGTTACAAAGAATTATAAAATAGTATATCACTTAAGTGATTTACCTATTAATTATTTTCTTCATTTAGGAAGCGAAGCAACTTTAAATTCGATTATTTTGAAATATTATAATTATTGGATTGAAAATGAATACGAAAGTATATACTATGATTATGCTTATAATTTATTTGTTGATAAATTAAATTTAACTCAAGCAGAAACAGATACTTTAACCAATAAGAATTATACTTATGGGTTTGTATCTAGTACTCCATATCAAACTTTAGTAAGCTCTAATTATGGTGGGATCACAGTTAATTATTTAGATTATTTTAGTAAATTAAGTGATGTTGAATTTACTTTTACTAAATATAAAAATAGTGAAAAACTAATTAAAGACTTTAATAATAAAAAAATTGATTTGATGTTTGCTGATACTAATATAAATGCTGATCATAATAAAATTTATACTAATTTAAATATTAAATATTATATTATTGCTCCTCTTGATAATAATCTTAAGATATCAAATATAAATGATTTAACTAATGATAAAGTAATAGTAATAGAAAATAGTAAGCTATACAGTTTTTTAAATACAGTTCCCCAGATTACTTTAGAAACTGTAAATAATGAAAAAAAATTATTAAAAGCAACTAGAAACGATCGTATTATTGCAATAGATGCTAATACCTATGACTATTATGTTAATAAAGAAATTAATGATTATAATATAATATTTACTGGTTTTACTACTGAAAATTTTAATTTTCAGTATGTAAATAATAATGATGCTTTTTATAAACTATTTAATTCTTATATAAATACTATTGATAATAATAGTATTATAAATGAAGGTTTAGCTAGTTATAAAATAGCAGATAAAAGTGGTAATATTATTTCTATTATTGCACTTAACTTTTTAATAATAGGCGCAATAATAATGGGAATAATAATGTATTTTTCAAAAAGTAGCTTAAGATTAGATACAAAGATAAGAAAAAAAGAAAAGCTTAAGTTTATTGATTTATTAACTACTTTAAAAAACCGAAATTATTTAAATGAAAAGAAAGATGTTTGGAATAATAATACTATATATCCTCAAGGTGTAATTATTATTGATTTAAATAATGTTAAATATTTAAATGATACTTTTGGACATCATGAAGGTGATAAACAAATTAAAGCAGCTGCTAATATATTAATTAAAACTCAGCTTGATAATACAGAAATAATTCGTACTGATGGAAATGAATTTATGGTATATTTAGTTGGTTATAGTGAAAAACAAGTTTTAAATTATGTTAAAAAATTAGTAAAAGAATTTAAAGATTTGCCTTATGAATATGGTGCTGCAATTGGTTTTAGTATGATAGTTGATGATTTAAAATTAATTGATGATGCTATAAATGAAGCTACTATTCTAATGAGGGAAAATAAAGAAAATTTAGAGGCCCAAAATGAGAGCGAAATTTAATAAAACATATAAACGTAGAATTAAATATATAAAAAAATTTTTCAAAAGAGTTTGGGAAGTATTATGCCAACCTGAAATAGCTATATTGCCGGGGCAATTAGCTTTCTTTGTAATGTTATCTCTAGTTCCAATTATAACTTTAATCGGGTATGGAGCATCATTTTTTGGGATATCTATTGATACTATTATAAATCTTTTAAAAGATAATTTTAGTTCTGGGGTTGCCGAAATGATGATTCCAATAATTAGTGGTGAAGTAATTGATTTCAAATTAGTAATAATGTTTATAATAATGTTTTATATAGCTTCAAATGGAGCTAATTCAATAATAATTGTTAGTAATGAAATTTATAATGTTAAACAGTCTTCTTGGATAAAAAGAAGATTAAAAGCTATATTTTTAACAATAGCTATTGTAACATTAATATTATTCTTATTATTAGTACCAGCATTTGGAACTAAAATTATTGATGCGGTTGATTACTTTAATATTAAATCGACGCTTACAAATATTCTTGAGATTATGCAAGGGCCTATATCTTGGGTTATAATATTTATTTTTATTAAAGTAATCTACACTATATCTCCTGATAAAGCATTACCATCATCAAGATTAAATATTGGAACTGCTTTTACAACTGTAGGTTGGGTAATTATAACGGAATTATATAGTTATTATGTTAATAATTTTGCTCACTATGATATTTTTTATGCGGGGTTATCTAATATAGCAGTTTTAATGTTATGGATATATTTTTTAAGTTATATTTTTGTAATTGGTATTAGTTTAAATTCAAAAGTTGAACTAGAAGAATTGGAAATAACAGGTTCTATATAAAATAAAAAATAACTCAATATAATAATGTGCATGAAGGTATTACTTAATGCATATTATTTTTACGATGTTGACCTTATTTAGAAATAATTAAGGGATATTGTGAAGTAATACTTGAGAAGCAATTACTAACATTGCTTCTTTTTTATCTATAATTCTTAAAAAGTACCCTAAATGAAAGAGCATTTAAAAAGAAGATATAACATGTAAATATTGCAAAAACCTTATGAATGTATTATATTAATACTGAATTTAATGTATTAATAAAGGAGATTATATATGAAAAAAGATATTTTTATAGGAGGTGCTTGGCCTTATGCAAATTATTATTTACATGTTGGTCATTTAGCTGCTTTACTACCAGGAGATGTTTTAGCTAAATATTATCGTCAAAATGGTGATAATGTAATTTATGTATCTGGTTCTGATTGTCATGGAACTCCAATTACTGAAAGAGCTAAAAAAGAAAATATTTCCCCTGAACAAATAGCAAGTCATTATCATGAAGAATTTGTTAAAACTTTTAATAATATTGGTTTTGAATATGATAAATATAGTAATACTAGTTCACTTGAACATAAAAAAATGGTTCAAGAATATTTTTTAAGATTAATTAAAAATGGTTATATTTATGAAAAAGAAGAGTTTTATGATTATTGCGAAACTTGTAATACATTTCTATCTGATCGTGAAATTATTGGTACATGTCCAATTTGTGGAGGAAAAAGTACTGGTGATCAATGTGATGAATGTTTAGCATACCTAGATAGTAATGAAGTATTAGATAAAAATTGTAAAACTTGTGGTAATTCAACTACTAAGAAAAATAATAAACATTTATATTTTAAATTACCGGTATTTGAAAAAGTCTTACAAGAATTAATTTATCTTAATAAAGATAAATGGCGTCGTAATGCTCTAGGAGAAGCTCAAAAATATATTGATATGGGTTTGGTTGATCGAGCAGCTACTAGACAAATAGATTGGGGCGTCGAAATACCAGTTGCTGGTTATGAAGATAAAAGAATCTATGTTTGGATTGAAGCTGTTTTAGGATATTTAACTGCTGGAAGACAAGTAGCTTTAGAAAAAGGTATTAACTTTGATGAGTTTATGAATGAAAATAATGTTAATTTAAGAACTTATTATACTCATGGTAAAGATAATATTCCTTTTCATACCACTATATTTCCTGCTTTATTAAAAGGATTAAATATTAATTATCGCTTACCTGATTATATAATATCAAGTGCTTATGTTAATTTAAATGATGAAAAAATGAGTAAAAGTACTGGTAATTTAATTACCGTTAATGAATTATTAGATGAATTTGTTTCTGATACTGTAAGATTTTATTTTGTCTTTAATGGACCAGAATTAAAAGATACAACTTGTTCAAAAGAAGATATTATTCAAGTTCATAATAAATTCTTAGTAGGAGTTTTAGGTAATTTTGTCAATCGTAATTTATCATTTATTGCAAAGAAATTTGATAGTAAAATAACTGAAGGAGTAATAGATCCTAAAATCAAAGAATTAACTGAAAAAGAATTTAAAATAGTAGGAGATTTAATTGAAATAGGCGAATTTAAAATGGCTTTAAATAATATTCTTGAATATATTAGTACAGGGAATAAATATTATGATGAAAAACAACCTTGGTTACAAGTAAAAAATGATCTTAAAGCTTTTAATGATACAACATATACTTGCATTTATATGATTGCCAATATAGTAAATTTAATTGCTCCTATTTTACCGAATGCAGCAGGTAAAATTAAAGCAATGTTAAATTTACCAGATCATGTTTGGAAAGAAACTACTATTACAGGTGATATTATATTAAATGAAGTATCATTATTATTCGATAAAATTGATGATAAAAAAAACTAAAGTAATTCAATAACCGAAGAAAAAACCCCCGTTAATTTAAAAAGATAAGAAAGATTATTCTAATTTAATGAATAATTTTTTTTCATATGTTATAATATTTTGCAGTAGGTGAATATAATGCAATATTATGAATTTATAGCAATGTTTATAGCGCCAGTAGTGGGATTAATGCTCTTGAATATTAAGTATAATTATAAATTAAAGGATTTAATGTTAAATTATTTTAATTTAATAATAATGACGAATTTATTAACTTGTATTATTTTATATGTGTTTAAAAAATACGAATTTTTAAGTTTTACGCCATCTTTTTTTATAAAATATAGTATTACTATTATGGTGTTTTCAATATTAATATCACTATTTCAAATTATATTAATAAATAATGTAAAGGTAAAATTAATTTTAAAAAATGAAAAAAAATAAATTAATATTTTTAGATATAATATTATTATTAATATTATTATTTGTGTTAATAGCTTTATTTGTTCAAGATTATTTTGGCGCAGTAACTATTGAACAATTATTATTTCATAGAAATATGCCTTTAAATGAACCAATCGGTAATTTTATTAATACTGGTTTTT
>JAQVVC010000047.1 GCA_028699175.1 Bacilli bacterium
AGTAAAGTAGGCAAATGTTGTTCCTATTGTTATTAATAACAATAGAACTATAGGTATTATAAATTTTAGGATATTTCCTTTTTCAGTTATTTTATTTTTAGTTTCTTTTTTCATATTAACCTCCACTTTACATAGTCTAACTCTACCCATCTGGTGTGTCAAGATAGGATTATGTAAGATTGTGTAGGATTATGTAGGATTGTGTTTAACTTATGATAATGTCTTAAGTGTTAACTTTTGAAAACGTCTTCAAAATAATATCCAATATATCACGAGGTGATTTATATAAGAAAGGTAAAATTAAGAATGAATCAATTAGTTGATTATAAAGGAGATACTGATAATAAATATTGTATTATAATGTTACTTTTTACTAATAGTAATATATGTTAGTGTTTATTATTAAAAAACACTTAACATTAGCAGTTTCTAAAATATTTATACAATTAAAAAGAAGAATAGGAATGTCTTTTATTGTAATTCCTATTCTTCTTGGTAAAATAGCAAGTTAGAACGTAACCTTCTAGTCTTTGATATTATATTTTTTATTAAATTTTTCTACTGCCCCAGTTTTTTTATGTGCTCCAGCTTTATTAGTATAAAAAGGATGACATAAATTACATGTTTCTATAGTATGTTCTTCTTTATTAGATAAAGTTTCAAATGAAGCCCCACATGAACATTTTATAGTACATTTTTTCATTTCTTGATGGATGCCTTTTTTCATTATTATTCTCCTTCCGCCATAGCTTTTATAAAGCTATAGAAATTCGCTTTGTTTATTATACCATAAAATTAATATTATGGTATTTTTTTTAATTATTCTTCCATAATTTTAACGCTAGCACCTACTTGGGATAACTTTTCAACAATATTTTCATATCCTCTTAGGATATGTTCAATATTTGATATAACAGTAGTGCCTTCTGCTATCATTCCTGCTACTAACATAGCAGCACCAGCTCTTAAATCTGTCGCAACTACATTTCGTCCTTTTAATGGCGTTTTACCTGTAATTATAGCACTTCGATCAAATAGTTTAATTTTCGCCCCCATCGCATTTAAATGTTTAATATGACGCATTCTGTTTTCATAAATATTTTCTTCGAAGAATGATTCACCTTCACACTGCGTTAACAATGCACTCATTGGCTGACCTAAATCTGTAGGGAAACCTGGATATACTAAAGTCTTAACATTGACAGCTTTTAAATTTTTTACTTTATTTATATTGATTGTTGATCCTTTTATTTCAAGATCACATCCAGCTTCTTTAAGTTTAGTAATAACTGAACCTAAATGCTCTTTAACAATCCCTTCAATAACTAAATTTTTACCTAATAATGATCCAATCATTAAATAGGTTCCAGCTTCAATTCGATCAGGTATTACTTCTACTATTCCATCGCCTAGTTTATCGACACCTTCGATAGTTATTTCTCCTGTTCCAGCTCCATATATTTTAGCTCCCATTGAAGATAAAAATGAAGATACATTTACTATTTCTGGTTCTTTAGCAGCATTATATATATGAGTAATTCCTTTAGCTTTAACTGCCGCTAACATTAAATTAATAGTTGCTCCAACACTAGCAATATCTAAAAAAATATCTGTTCCAACTAATTTTTTAGCTGTTATTTTATATTTATTATCTTCTATTTTAGTCGTTGCTCCCAATTTATTAAAACCATTGATATGTAAATCAATTGGTCTTGCCCCTATTGAACAACCTCCAGGATATGATATTTCTGAGTGTTTATACTTAGAAAGTAGTGCTCCCATAAAATAATATGAGGCTCTTAATTTTGTGGCATGTTCTTCTGGTATTTCTGCATTTATTGAATTGGTACTGTCAATATATAGAGTTTCATTTTCAAATTTTACCTTTACTTTTAATATTTTGAGCATATCAATTAAACGATGAACATCGCTAATATTAGGAACATTATATATTGTGCATTTACCATCACTTAAAATGGTGGCGGGAATCAAAGCTACTATACTATTTTTAGCTCCGCTTATTTTTATCGTTCCGGTTAACTCACGTTTTCCTTCGATAATTAATTTTTTCATTTATTCACATCTTTCTTAATGCCTCTATAAATTTAATATATATATTATTATTTAGATTGTCAATTAATTAATGAAATATATTCCTTTATCTTTACAATTGCTAAAGTAAATAATATAAATACCGCAATATAAGGAGCTTTATTTTTAAATTTATTAGCACATAGTTCACCAATATATAAACCCACTAAACTAATTATACCGCTACATAAAGCAAAAATTGTAATAGATAATAAGATATTGTTTGTAATAACAGATAAACCTAAACCAATAAAAAAACTATCAAAACTTACTCCAAGAGCAAATATAAAAATGGTAAATATATGATAAATTAAAATTTGTTTATCTTCTTTTTTTTCGAAGAGAATTAATAATCCTACTATTAAAAATAATATAATTACAAAAATATCGGGATTAATATTTAAGTTATAGATTATATTGGTACCAATAATAACTCCAAATAACGGCATTATAAAGTGCATTAATCCTATTATTACCGATATTTTTATTTTATCTATATTGCTGATTTTATTAATCCCTATACTTAAAGATAAGGAAAAAGCATCCATACTTAAAGCTAAACCAATTGAAAATATACTTAACATATATCACCAGTAAAGTATATTATTTAAAACCGTTAATTATTCTTGATACATATAGTTGATATTCCACATCACTAGAAGTTGGATTTTCTTCAAGTAAACAAAGCGGAGGAAATAATACACACCACCAATTATCACCATTACCTTGACCTAAAGTTATGACTAAAGATTCATACTCTCCTTCATTATAAATAATTCCTTTAAATATTTTTTTGGGAAAATAATTAAAACCGAATTTAACATCATAATCGATATCTTCTTTTCCTATAGCATTAGAGATTGTTTTATTAATATTAGGTAAATTTTCTTTTATTATTTCTTTAGTTTCACTAATATCTTTAGCATTTTCTAGTAGTGTCACCAATTCCTTTTCAACAACGGTTTTTACTTTATTTTTAATAATAAAATCATTAACATTATTGCTATTAGCAATTACTCTGAATCTTAGAGAATTATCAGGAATTATAACTACTTCATTTGCTTGTGATTTTGAATAGACTAATAATGTTATTAATATAGCCAATATTATTAATGCTTTTTTCATCTAAAAACACTACCTTTCTAAATAATAATGGGTAGTGTTTATTTTTTTTATTCACTTAATATAAATAAATATCGATCTTTTCCAGCTAAATCTTTTTCAATTTTAATTTTACTATTAGGAAAAAACTCTTTGGCAATGTTTTTTAATTCTTTACCTTTGGTTTCTTCTATCTCTAAAGCAATAATAAATTTTTTATTTAAAAATTCTTTTCCTATTTCAAATATCTTTTTATAATATATTAAACCTGTCTCATCTGCATAAATAGCTATTTTAGGCTCATATTTTGTTCTAGGATCTATTTTATCTCCTAACTTAATATAAGGCGGATTACTTATTAAAACATCATAATTATTAATCATATTGTATTTAAAAACATCTTTTTGAATAAAATTAATCTTAACTTTATTTATTTTAGCGTTCTTTTTAGCTAATGTTAATGCTTTTCTACTTATATCAATTGCCGTTATTTCCAATGATGGTATTTCTGATTTTATAATAATGCTAATACAACCAGAGCCAGTTCCTATTTCTAATAATGATCCTTTGTTTAAATTTAATTTATTTATATAATGTAATGTTTTTTCAACTAAAGTCTCAGTTTCAAATCTTGGTATTAAAACATTTTTATTAACACATATTTTTTTACCATAAAAATCAACATTCCCAATTAAATATTGAATTGGATAATTATTTTTTAGTTTGTTTATAACTGAATTGATATCAACATATTTTCCTTTTAATAATTTTAAATCTTTTTCATTTAATTTATTTTTCATTTTGATTTGCCATTTTTCTTTTTAGATCTTCAGTTATTAAAGCTTCGATAATTGGTTCAAGGCTGCCATTCATTATTCGATCTAATTCCATAATACTTAAATTAATACGATGATCAGTTACTCTATTATTGGGATAATTATAAGTTCTAATTTTTTCTGAGCGATCTCCAGTTCCAATTTTGTTTTTTCGATCAGTATCACTAGCATTTTCTTTTTCCCTTAAAGCTAAATCATATAATTTTGCTTTTAATACTTTCATAGCTCGATCTTTGTTTTTAATTTGACTTCTTTCATTTTGACATGTTACAACAATTCCACTAGGAATATGCGTTAATCTAACTGCCGAATCAGTGGTATTAACACCTTGACCACCTTTACCGCTACTTCGATAAACATCGACCCTTATATCTTCTTGTTTGATATCTAATTCAACATCTTCAACTTCTGGCATAACAGCTACAGTTGCCGTTGAAGTATGTATTCTTCCTTGTGTTTCAGTTTCAGGAACTCTTTGAACTCGGTGAGCCCCATTTTCAAATTTTAATTTAGAATATACATTATTACCTTTAATTAAAAATTCTATTTGCGTAAATCCACCACTAGAACCTTCTAGAGCATTATTTATTTCAATTTTCCAATTATTTAAATCTGCATATTTAGAATACATTCTAAATAAATCCCCAGCAAAAATATTGGCTTCATCACCGCCGGCTGCTCCTCTAATTTCCATAATAATATTTTTGCCATCATTTTCATCTTTAGGAACTAATAATATTTCTAAATCTTTAGTTATATTACCTAAATTTAATTCTAATATTTCTATTTCTTTCTTAGCTATTTCTGCCATTTCAGAATCATTAATTAATAACTTTAGTTCTTCTATTTCGGTTTTTATTTTTTTAAATTCACGATATTTAATAACGATATCTTCTAAATTGGTTTTTTCTTGATTTAATTTATTTAATTTAATATAATCGTTAATAATTTCCGGTTTTAATAATTCTGAATTTAGTTCTTCATATTTTTTTTCGATAAATTCTAATCTATTTATCATAACTTTTCCTTCTTTCTTTTTTAATTATATAAAGGATAAGCTATATATTTTCTTGGTCTTCTTCATCTAAAACTATTAGATTCTCTAAGCCATCATCTTCATCATCAGGTGAATCATCTTCATCATAATTTATTTCAGTATCTTCTTCTTCGATATCTATTTCTTCTTCTTCTAGATTTATATCTATTTCTTCATCCTCTTCTTCATCTTCTAATAGTACCTTTGTATTATGATTAATTTTTAAATCCCAATATCCATTTTCAAGCATTATAAATCTTTTATCAGTTATTAATAATTCAAAAAAATCCGCAATATCATTAGTGAATTCTTCTTCGGATAATTTCATTGCTTTAATTACGCTTTTAAATAATTCTTGAATTTTTATTTTCTTTTTACTTGATTCTAATATTAAATAAGCAACATCATCATATGATTTAGTATCAATTTCTTCTTGAGTTAATTTTATTTTCATTTTTCCTCCTATGCTTTCTAATTATATGTTTATTATTTACTTCTTGTTCCTTTTTAAACACGTCTAATTTTATCATAATATATTGGATTGTCAATATAATTTTTTTGATTTATTAAAGCTCTATTTTTATTGTGTTTTTTACATTTTTTTCACTATCAAGTTCATAATTAAAGACCCACTTATTTGTATGATTATAATAGTTCATTTCTATTATTTCAATAGGAAATGTCACATTTTCTTTTTTTAATGTAAAATCAGCTTTTTTATTCAAAAAATTTAACTTAATCTCATAGTCCAGTTCTGATTTAATAATAACAAGATTATCTTTATCAAAAATCACCTTATTTTTATCGATATTT
>JAQVVC010000048.1 GCA_028699175.1 Bacilli bacterium
ATATTTTTATATCTTATCTTACTACAATGCTAACAATCTTTTTAGGAATTATAATAATTTTTATTATTTCTAAGTTATTAATATATTTAATTATATTATTTTCTTTCAATGCTAACGATTTTATTTCTTCTTCCGTCATATCATCAGTTATTTTAATTGAAGCTCTTAATTTACCATTTACTTGAACACCTATGGAAGTATATTCTTCTATTATTTTATTTTCATCATATTTAGGATATTCCATATTATGAATACTAAATTTATTGCCTAAATTATTACACCATAACTCTTCAGTAATATGAGGAGCAAAAGGAGCTAATAATAAAAGTAACTGCTCTAAATAATATTTAGGAATCCCTTCTTTTTCATATTTAGTTAAAATATTCGTATATTCCATTATTCTCGCAATTGAGGTATTAAAAGCAAAATTAGTAGTATCCTCAGTAACATTTTTAATTGTTATATGTAATACTTTTTCTATTTCAGGAATTTCTTTTTCTAAGGTATTTTTATTATAACTATTAATTAATCTTTCAATTTTATTATAATATTTATTAATTCCAATGATTCCATCATCAGTCCATGGTCCACCATCAATATAATTAAAACCAAACATTAAATAATTTCTTAAGATATCTGATCCATATTTATTAACTATATCATCAGGTTTAACTGTATTACCTCTACTTTTACTCATCTTCTCTCCATCAGAACCTAAAATAATACCTTGATGAACAAGAGATTTAAATGGTTCATCAAAATCTAAATAACCCATATCACGAAGAGCTTTAGTAAAGAATCGAGCATATAGTAAATGCATGCAAGCATGTTCTATTCCACCAACATATTTATCTACTGGCAATATTTTATTGATAATTTCTTTATCAAAAGGTTTTTTATTATTTTTAGCATCAGGGTATCTTAAAAAGTACCATGAAGAACATACAAAAGTATCTAAAGTATCCGATTCTCTTATAGCATCACTATTACATTTAGGACATTTACAATTCATAAATTCTTCGTTTTTAGCAAGAGGACTTGCTCCGTCGGGATTAAACTCAACATCATAAGGAAGTATTACTGGTAAATCCGATTCTGGCACTGGAACAGTTCCGCATTTATCACAATATATGATGGGAATTGGAGAACCCCAATATCTTTGTCTAGATACTAGCCAATCCCTTAATTTATAAGTAATGGCTTTTTCACCTAAATTTTTTTCTTTTAAATAATTATTCATTTTATTTATGGCATCTTCCATATTAAGACCATTTAAAATATCAGAATTAATATGAATACCATCTTTAATATAAGGTTTTTCTACTCGAAATTCAAATGCAGTACTATGTAATTCATCGGTTATTTCTTTTTCAATTATTTCACTTGTTACCCATTCAGCGATAAAATTATTTTTTTCATCTTCATCTAAATTAAGATCTTCTTTATCATGATTTATTAATTCAAAATATAATAAGTCACATACAATTTCATATGCTTTATCTTTATTATAAGCATAATAATGATGATTAATGGGAAATGATGAATGGATATATTTTAAATTAATATAACCAGTTTCTTCTTTTATTTCTCTTAAAGAACAATCAATTGGAGATTCATCATCTTTAATAGTTCCGCCAATAAATAAACGTCCCCCTGATTTATTCCAGTTAATAGTCAAATACTTATTTTCTTTTGGATCATAAACTACAGCTACTATACTTCTTTTAAATTCTTCGTTTGCTCTTTTAACACCAGTAACTTGTTGAATAACGGGGATTATTTCTAAATTAAATTTTTTAGCAAAATCATAATCTCTTTCATCATGAGCAGGTACAGCCATAATTGCACCCGTTCCATATGTAGATAAAACATAATCAGCTATCCATATTGGTATTTTTTTATTATTAGCAGGATTTATAGCATATGCACCAGTAAATACACCCGTTTTTGCTTTAATAGTACTAGTTCGATCAATTTCACTTTGTTTAGAAGCTTCGGTTTTATAGGCTTCAACTTCTTCTTTTTGATCTTTAGATGTAATAATATCTACTAAATCATGCTCGGGAGCTAATACGCAATATGTAGCTCCATATAAGGTATCTGCTCTAGTAGTAAAGACTTTAAAAGATTCATTAATTTGATCAATTTTAAAATCAATATATGTTCCTTCACTTTTACCTATCCAATTTCTTTGTAATGTCTTTGTTCTTTGAGGCCAGTCTATTTTATCTAAATCAGTTAATAATTCCTCAGCATAATCAGTTATTTTAAAAAACCATTGATTCATTTTTTTTCTTAAAACCGTAGCATGACATCTTTCACACTGACCATTAACAACTTGCTCATTAGCTAGTACAGTATTACAATCAGGGCACCAATTTACAGGTGCTAATTTTTTATAAGCTAAATTATTTTCATATAATTTTAAAAACATCCATTGCGTCCACTTATAATATTCAGGACTTGATGTATTTATTTCATAATCCCAATCATAAGTTGCTCCAATTCCTTTTAATTGTTTTTCCATAGTTTCAATATTATTATTAGTAGAATCTTGAGGATGTATACCAGTTTTAATAGCATAATTTTCTGCTGGAAGTCCAAAAGCATCAAATCCCATGGGATGAAAAACATTATATCCTTGCATTCTTTTTAATCTTGCCCAAGAGTCAGTCACACCATAATTCCACCAATGTCCCATATGTAAATTTGCTCCAGATGGATAAGAAAACATTTCTAAACAATATAACTTTTCTTTATCAGAATTTAAATCAAATTTATATATTTTTTCTTCTTCCCATTTTAATTGCCACTTTTTTTCAATTTTTTGAATGTTTTCCATTTTTTCTTCCTCTTTTCATTAAAATAATTTTACCTACTATTGCATATGATATATACATTAAACTCATAACCATAACAAATCCAATTAAAATTTGCCAAACATAATTTATTTTAACCATTGTACATACTGTTGCTGTTATGGAAATAATTAAACTATTAATAATGGTAAAGATTAAAACTAATCTATCATTATCTAAATCATTTCTTTTTAATTTAAACCAATATATTAGTAAATTTAATTCTTTAGCTTCCCCTATAGTTCCTTTTTTTCTTTTTATAAAATAACTAATTAAAAATATTATAAAAAATATTATAAAAGTTATTAAAAAAAACATTAAATTTTCCATTTTCTCTCCTTCTAATTAAAAACCACAGTTTTTCTAAGGACGAAAAACCGTGGTACCACCTTAATTTGATCTTTTGCTAGTAATGAAGCTACCCAATCACATCCAAAAGCAAGTTCATAAATAAAGATATATTAACTTTCACCAACTGTTAACTCTCTTCAATATTTTTATTTACTAATACTCTTTCTTCATTTGCTTAAAATCATTATATTAAATTTCAGCAATATATTCAAGTAATTTTATAAACATTCTTACATGTTTTGAAGTTAGACCTTTGGTTCTTAATTTACGAATCTCAATTCTTTTTCTTTTGATTTCATCTTCACTAAATATTATTGCTGCTATTTGTTCTTTTAAACTGGTTTTAATCTTTAAATCAGATATAATTGAATCAATATCTTCATTAATAATTCTTTCAGCTTCTATTTCAATATCTCGACCCTTACAATTGATAGAAACTTGTTTAGTACTTAAAGCATTATTTACTTCAACTATAAAATCATTCCCATCAACATATGATTTAACATAATTTTGTTTATCTTCGCCAATATATAAGATTACTTCATCTGCTTTTCGAGTATTTCTAAATCTTATTATATAATTTCTTTTATTTGGAACAATCCCACTTTTGCCATCAGTAGGTCGAATTACAGCTGTAAAATTATTAACTTGATAATTATAATCAATATCTGATATAAGATAGTAACCATCTTTATATAAACTAGAAACACCATCATCTTCATAAAGTTTATAAGTATTACTTCGACCTGGGAAAATATGAATTTCTAATGTTGCTGGCGGATTAGTATTATTAATGTCTTCTTCATCTAATACAGTAAGAGGAACAATAGTTCCTTTTTTAGCAAAAACCGGGTAATCTTCATCTTTAAAAAAGGAAACATATCTTTTACCACCAACAAATTTTTTACCTGTTTTAAAATCATACCATATGCCATTAGGTAAAAATATGCGATGAACTGTTCGATTCATTAATAAATCTTTCTTTTTAGTAATAGGAGCAATAAATAATTCTGTTCCAAAATAATATTCATTTTTGTATAAAGGTTCATCATATATTTCTGGATAGCGATAATAAACCGGTTGGATCAAAGGAAGTCCAGTATTAGAATACTTGTATCCTTCACTATAAAGATAAGGTATTAATTTGTGTCTTAATCTTAAATACTCAGATGCAACAGCAAAAGTTTGAGCATCCCATAGCCAAGGTTCTCTTTTATAATAATGACTTTCAGCACTACTCAATCTTAAGATAGGACTAAAAGTTCCGAGTTGAATAAACCTCATATATAACTCAGGATCTTCTATACCATCTAAATATCCTCCAATATCATGACTTAACCAATTAACTCCAATATTAGAACTAGTTAAATTATACTCTGGAAGCATATCTAAATTATTCCAACTTACTTTAGTATATCCCGAATATGTAACAGGATATTTATGGGAAGCTAATAATCCATTTCTGCTTAAAATCATTCCTCTTTTAACTTCACTTTGTTTATAATCATAGTAATGATAATGATTAAGAGCTCTTAAACTCATTAAATCTTTTGAATTATAATAATCAATCCAATAAAAGTCTACCCCTAAGTCATTTAATGGTTTAATAAAGACATCTAAATAACTATTTAAAACATTTTTATTAAAAACATTAAATGGTAATATTCCAACTTCTTCTATTAAGGCTGCTTCTTTAAATCTTTTATACGAAATTTCATCAGGATGTATTCCGGCTATCGGGTTAATATTTAGTCCGATTTTTATTTTTTTATTATGAAGCATATCTATTAATTGTTTAGGATTATTATATAAATTATAGTTAAATGTAAAACCACTATCTATTTCATTATATAAAATATGCCAGTATTTACTTAATAATATAATTGATATAGGGATTTTATTTTTATTAAAATTCCAGATTAATTCTTCTAGTTCTTTAGTTGTATAAGGATAATCTTTATTCCACCAGATACCTAATGCATATCTTGGTACTAATGAAGGTTTCCCTGTCAATCTAAAATAATCTCTTAAACAAAAACCAAAATCCTTACGATATAAAAAGACATAGGTATCTATCCTAGAATCACTTCTTTTACCTAAAGAACCATCTTTATTAAAAATTAAACTTTCCGAATCATCAATAGATACAAATCCATCAGTTGAATATAATCCCTTTTTATAACTAGGGTTCCCATCAGCATTATCTAAACTATAGCCAGCTCCTTTAAAATTACGAGCTTCGGGATGGGTGAAATACCAAAATTTTTCACTGTTACTTAAAGTAATCTTTAAAAATTGATCGGGACTAACTTTAGAACCGAAAAAAGGTTTGTCTTTTTGATACTCTAATTTAAAATAATTAGTAGTAACTACTAAGTGAGTTGCATCTTCTTTTTTTATAAAATTGGTAATATCAAAATTACGATATTTAATTAATTCAGTAGGACGATCTTCAAAAGTACCAGT
>JAQVVC010000008.1 GCA_028699175.1 Bacilli bacterium
TGAATAGTTTGATAATTTACAAATATATAATTGTTTACTATTTTTTTGTTTTTTAATAAGAAATCGTGATATAATTTAATATGAGGTTGAGCATATGAAGTATAAAAAAATATCCTTAATTTTTTTAATTATTTTATACTTAGAATTTATTTATCATTTATTTGTATTTAAATCATTTGATATTAAAAGCATTTATTTTATTATTATTTTTGCATTTTTAGCAAGTGTTTTTATTGATTTAATTACTAATCTTTTTTCTCATAAAAAAAATAAATTACTTTTTATGGTTATAGTTGTTTTTTTAACCATAATTTTTACAGCTCAATATATTAATTATATCTTTTATGGTAATGTTATTTCTATTTATTCAATCTTTAATGGTGGTCAAGTTTTTGAATTTTATGGTCAAATAATATCAGTTATTTTAGGCAATATAATTCCAGTAATATTATTATTACTTCCTAATTTATTACTTAATACAATAAACAAAAAAATATTTACTATTAATTTAAACTATAGTCAATTAATGTTAAAAATTGGACTTTTATTTATTTCGTATTTTTTATGTGTTTTATCATTAAATTTTGATCATAAATCAATTTATTCTGCTAAAGAAGTATATTATAATAAACATGCACCGATTCAAACATCACAAGTATTAGGACTTATGACAACAATGAAACTTGATATTAAAAGGGCTTTGTTTGGTTTTGAAGAAAAGATTATTCCAGCAAATAAAGAACAAATACTTATTATAAAAGAAAAAGAATATAATAAAATCGATATTAATTTTGACTATTTAATTGAAAAAGAAATTAATAATAATATTAAAAATATTCATAATTACTTTAAAAATTCTATTCCATCAGAAAAAAACGAATACACAGGAATGTTTAAAGGAATGAACTTAATAACAATTGTTGCGGAAGCTTTTAATCCGATAGCAGTTAATGAAGTTTTAACTCCTACCTTATATAAATTAGTAAATAATGGGTTTAAATTTAATAATTTTTATACACCTGTTTATTATGTTAGTACTAGTGATGGTGAATATGTTACTTCAACTAGTTTGCTTCCTAAAGAAAGTGTATGGAGTTTATCAAGATCAAGTAAAAATTATTTACCTTACACATATGGGAATATTTTTAAATCTTTAGGATATTCTACTAATGCATATCATAATGGTAATTATAAATATTATAATCGACATTTATCACATCCCAATATGGGTTATAATTTTATTGGCTGTGGTAATGGACTGCAAAATAATATGAATTGTAAAAAATGGCCTCAAAGTGATATTGAAATGATTGAAGCTACTTTCGATTTATATAGTAATAATAAATCTTTCATGACTTATTACATGACCATAAGTGGTCATTTAGAGTATAATTTTAGTGGCAATAATATGGCCTATAAAAATAAAGCATTAGTCCAAAATATGGAAAATAGCACAGCTATAAAAGCTTATATGGCTTCACAAATTGAATTAGACAAAGCTTTAGAATTACTAATAAATAAATTAGAAGAAAAAAATATTTTAAATAATACTGTTATAGTATTAAGTTCTGATCATTATCCTTATGGTTTAAAAATAACAGAAATGAAAGAAGTTATGAATATTAAAGATGATAAATTTGATATTCATAAAAATAATTTAATTATATGGAACAACCAAATCAAAACCCCTATTGAAGTAAATAAATATGCTCAAAGTTTAGATATATTACCTACAGTATTAAATTTATTTGGAGTGGATTTTGATTCTAGATTATTGATGGGAAGAGATATTTTATCCTCTTCTCAAGGTTTAATTATATTTAATGATCGTAGCTGGATTACTGAATATGGTAAGTATGATGCTACCAAAAAATTATTTATACCTTTTGAAAATAATGTTAGCAACGATTATATAGATAGTAATAATGATATTGTATATAATAAATATGTTGTATCAAAAAGTATATTAGAAAATGATTATTATAATTATGTTTTAGGAGGAAACTAATGGATATAAGAGAAATTATGTTAAAAAGAGAAAGCCTTTATAGTAAGTATGCTGCTTTTGATATAGATGCAGTCAGACTTAAAAATTTTGTTCCTGATATAAGACCAAATTATTTTCGTGATATAGATCGCATTATTCATACTAAATCATATACTAGATATATGAATAAGACTCAAGTCTATACTTCTATAAATAATGATCATGTTTCTAAAAGAATGATTCATGTTCAATTGGTTAGTAAAGTAGCTAGAACTATTGGAAGAGCATTATCACTTAATGAAGATCTAATCGAAGCTATAGCTTTAGGACATGATTTAGGACATCCTCCTTTAGGTCATGTTGGCGAAAAATTTTTAAATAAATTAAGTATTGAACATGGTGAAGGAAATTTTATGCATAATGTCCAAAGCGTAAGAAATATTACTGAAATTGAGGATATTAATTTAACAATTCAAGTTCTTGATGGTATTCTATGCCATAATGGTGAATTAGTTGAAAATGAATATTATCCCAAAACTAAAAGCCCTAGTGATTTTTTAAATGATTATAATGTTTGCTACAAAGATGCCTCACATGGTGAAGAATTAATTCCAATGACATTAGAAGGGTGTGTTGTAAGAATTAGTGATATAATAGCATATTTAGGCAGAGATATAGAAGATGCTATTGAAATAAATATGTTTAATATTAAAGATTTACCAGAAGAGATAACTAATATTATTGGGAACTCTAATAAAAATATAATTAATACTATTATATTAGATGTTATTCAAAATAGTATTAATAAGCCTTATATAAAATTAAGTGACAAAACATTTAATGCTATAAAAGATTTAAAAAAATTTAACTATGATCATATTTATATAAAAGCTAATACAGAAGAAAATTTAAAGAAATATGAAAAGATGTTTAATTTAGTATTTAAAAACAATTTATATTTTTTAGAAAATAATATAACTAATAAAAAGATTTATACTAATTTTTTAAATAAATTAAGTCCCGAATATAATAAAAAATATTCTAATACTAGAAAAATTATTGATTATATTGCCGGCATGACTGATGAATATTTCTTTAATGAATATAATGAATTAAAAAGACGACAATTTTAATAAAATTTGACAAACAATATATATTTAATATATAATACATATGCGTATTTAAGGCAGAGACTTTAAATATTTAGTAATGTGTTTATTTGAAATAACTTAAGTAACTTAACTGCCTAAGGGAAAGAGATACTAAACACCCTACTATAATATTAAAGCCAATCCTTTTATAACGAAGAAAGGAGAAAAAAATGTCAAGATATACTGGACCAACTTATAAAAAATCTCGTCGTTTAGGGTTTAGTACTTTAGAAAATGGAAAAGAATTAGCAAGAAAACCTTATGCACCAGGACAACATGGAATGAGTAGAAAAAAGAAATCTAGTGAATATGGTCTTCAGTTACAAGAAAAACAAAAATTAAGATTTATGTATGGTTTAACTGAAAAACAATTTGCTAAAACTTTTAAAAATGCTTCTAAAATGTCAGGTATAGTTGGTGAAAATTTCTTAAAATTACTTGAAAGTAGACTTGATAATGTTGTCTATCGCATGGGACTATCAAATACTAGACGTGGAGCAAGACAAATCGTTAACCATGGTCATATTATTGTTAATGGTACATCTGTAGATATTCCATCATTTTCAGTTAAACCAGGTTCAATTATTACTATAAAAGAAAAATCACTAAACCATCCAGCTATAAAACAAGCACTAGAAAATACATTAGCTAGACCTGCTTATGTTGAATTTGATAATAAAAAAATGACTGGTACTTATATAAGAATGCCTGAAAGAAATGAACTTCATGCTGATATAAACGAGTCTTTAATTGTTGAATATTATAACAGATAAAAAAGGAAATATTTATTTATTTCCTTTTATTATGCCTTCACATCTTTGACATCTATCTTCTATTAGTTTATCAACATAATTCCAACATCTATGACATTTTTTACCATCACTTTTTGTAACTAAAATATTTATATGTTCATATTTAGGTAAATTATCATTTGAATAATTTATTTTTGATACTATTAATAATTGTGGTAAGTATGATTCTAATTTTTCTTTTACTAAATTATATTTATTTGGTAAATTTATAGTTATGCTTGCTTCAAGACTAGAACCTATTATTTTATTATTTCTAGCTTCTTCTAAAGCTTTATTAACATCAAGTTTAATTTCAAAGAATAAATCCCATAATTTTGGATCACAATTATATTTATTTAAATTTGGAAAATCACATAAATGAATACTCTTCTCTTTTTTACCAGGAATAAATTCGTATATTTCTTCTGAAGTATATGGCAAGATTGGGGCAATTAATAATACTAGATTATTGATAATATTATATAAAACTGTTTGGACACTTCTTCTTACTTTCGAATCTTTTCCTTCAATATATAATATATCTTTAGTAAAATCTAAATAAAAATTTGATAAAGTGAATGATATAAAATTATTAATTAATTTATATATTTCTTGATAGTTATAATTATTATAGGCTTTTTTAACATCCATTGTAAATTCATTTAATTTATACATCATATATTTATCATATTCAAACATATCTTTATAATCAATTGAATCTTTATTAGGGTTAAAATCATTAATATTACCCAAAATAAATTTAGCTGTATTTCTTATCTTACGATAAGATTCTCCTACTTGTTTTAAAATATCATCACTTATAGGCATATCTTCTGTATAATCTATCGAAGCAACCCATAGTCTCAATATATCTGCTCCTCTTTCGGAAATTACTTTCAATGGATCTATAACATTACCTAAACTTTTAGACATTTTGTTACCTTTACCATCTAAAGTAAAGCCATGAGATATTATTTGTTTATAAGGTGATTTATTATGAGCAGCAATACCACAAATTAATGATGAATTAAACCATCCTCGATATTGATCAGATCCTTCAAGATAAATATCAGCTGGATATGGTAATCCTCTTTCAATTAAAACGCCAGTATGAGAAGATCCGGAATCAAACCATACATCCATAATATCCATTTCTTTAGTGAAATTTCCATTTGGACTTTTTTCATTAGTATAATCTTTTGGTAGTAATTCTTTTGCTTCTTTTTCAAACCAAATATTAGACCCATATTTTTTAAATAAATCAGCAATATGCATCATTATATCATAATCCAAAATTTCTGAGCCATCTTCATTATAAAATATCGGTAATGGTACGCCCCATACTCTTTGACGAGATATACACCAATCTCCTCGATCTTTAATCATATTATAAAGTCTTATTTTTCCCCATGCCGGCTGCCATTTAATTTCATTTTCAATACTATTTAAAATATCATCTTTTATTGATTCGATGCTACAAAACCATTGAGAAGTGGCTCTAAATATAATCGGTTTTTTTGTTCTCCAGTCATGAGGATAACTATGAGTAATAAATACTAACTTTAATAAATATCCTTTTTCATCTAAGTACTTAGTAATTTCTTTATTGGCTTCTTCAAAATACAAACCTGAAAACATTCCTGATTCATCATTTAGAATTCCTTTATCATCAACTCCAAAAATCATTTCTAAATTATATTTTTTTCCTAAAATAAAGTCATCTGCTCCATAACTAGGTGCGGTATGTACTAATCCTGTTCCCGTATCTAAGGTTACATTTTCACCAACAACTACTGGGCTTATTCGATCCATAAAAACATGTTTATATTTTATATCAGATATATCTTTACCTTTAAAAGTTGATATTATTTCAGGATTATCCCAAGAAAATAATTCTTTTAAAGAATTTAATAATTCTGATGCTACAATATAATATCTATTATTAACTTTAACTTTTGAATATTCAAAATCTTCTCCAGCTGCTATTGCAGTATTACCTGGCAAAGTCCATGGAGTTGTGGTCCATATTACTAAATTATCTTCTTCTTTAACATATTTATTTCCACTTACAACGGGAAAAGTAACATAAATTGAAGGATCTTTACGATCTTGATATTCTATTTCGGCTTCTGCTAATGCTGATTCAGAAGATGGTGACCAATAAACTGGTTTCATACCTTTAAATATTAAACCTTTTTTGGCCATTGTTGCAAAGACTTCAATTTGTTTTGCTTCCATCTCTTTTTGAAAAGTAGCATAGTAATTATCCCAATCTCCAATCACATTTAAGGCTTTAAAACCTTCCATTTGAGATTTTATTTGCTCTTTAGCATAGTCTTCACATATTTTTCTAAATTCTGCTTTAGATACTAAATTACGATTTACTCCACTACTTGTGATAGCATGTTCGATTGGAAGTCCATGGGTATCCCAACCCGGAATATATACCATATCTCTCCCATTCATATAAGCATATCTATTAATAAAATCCTTTAATATCTTATTTAAGGCATGACCAATATGAATATTTCCATTAGCATATGGAGGACCATCATGCAATACAAATAATTCTTTTCCATTATTCTTTTCTCTTATTAAATTATAAAGGTCTATTTTTTCCCATTTTTCTCTTTGTAATTTTTCATTTAATGGTAAATTACCTTTCATTTGAAATTCGGTTTTCGGCATTAATAATGTATCTTTGTAATCCATTTTTTTATTCTTCCTTTCTTTAAATAAAAAAGCCCATGATTTAAGGGCGCATTATGCGTGGTACCACCTTAATTCATGAACTTATATCATGCACTTAAATCCTTTAACGTGGGATCTTCGTTTTTTCCTTATCAGAAAAACGCATCAGAAGTGATCTACAAATAATTCCCTATACTTACTTTCACCATGCATAAGATTCTCTAAATAGTTCTTTATTTGCCGTCTTCATCAATTGCTTTATGCACTAAATTATATGCTTTTTTCAAGTCTTTGTCAACTTCTTTGATACTTTAATATTATATCTTGTGTAGTTTTATTCTCTACCATAATTTAATATATACTACAGATGAATAAACTTATTACATAGTATAATAAGCTTATTTATTTATGTAAAACATAATATATGGTTTTATATGATTATCATCATATTTTTTATATAATGCTATTTCTTGATTATTTACTGTAAATAATATATAGTCTTCAATAGATTTTTCTAATATTTGTCCATTTTTAACTTTAAATAACATCTCTGGATCGATTTCTTCTTTGGGATAATCTTTCAAAAGATTTAATACTGAATAAAAATGATACTTATTATTTACAACATCATCTATTGTATTAGAATCTTTAATATTAAACTGTCCTAAAGTAGTTCTTTCTAAATCTGTTAAAGTAGCATAAGTACCAAGATAAACTCCAATGTCTCTTATTAAACTTCTTATATAAGTTCCTTTAGATACTTTAGTTTTAATTGTAATTATATCTCCTTTAATAGATAATAATTTTATATCATAGATATTAATTTCTCTTTTAGGTAACTCAATTTCTTCATTTAATCTTGCGTACTCATATAATTTTTTACCTTTAATTTTAACAGCTGAATAAGCTGGAACTTCTTGATTATAAGTACCTTTAAAACTATTAATGGCTTTTATAATATCCTTTTTATCATAAATAAAATTTTCTTTTTTTAATACTTTACCAGTAATATCTAATGTATCAGTAAGTAAACCTAATTTAAATGATGCTATATATTCTTTATCTTGATTAGTTAAAATATTAGCCAGCTTAGTAGCTCTACCTATTAGACATACTAATATTCCAGTTGCTAGTGGATCCAGTGTACCAGTATGGCCGATTTGTTTAATATTTAAGACCTTATTTAATATATTAATAACATCTCTACTCGTATATCCTTTAGGCTTATTAATGATAATAGCACCGTTCATATAATCACCTTGAATTAATATCTTCTAGTATTTTTTCTATATTAGCACCATACTCAACTGATTCATCAAATATAAATTTTAATTCTGGAGTATGTCTTATATCTATACTTTCAGCTAATTTAGTTCTTAAAAAAGAAGCAGCTTTTTCTAATTCGCTTTGGACTTCTTCACGACTATAATTACCTAAAAAAGTATAATAAATTTTTGCTAAACCTAAATCAGGAGTTAAATCAGTGGCTGTTATTGTAATGCTTTTAATTTTTTCATCTTTTACTTCGTTAAATATTATGCTTGATAATTCTCTTGTTATTTGGGAAGCTATTCTTTCAATTTTAATCTTACTCATCTTTTTACCTCAACTTCTTGATAAGCTTCAAAAATATCTTTTTCTTTTATATCGTTATATCCTTCAATAGTAATTCCGCATTCAAATCCGTTTTTAACTTCTTTAACAGTATCTTTTTCTCTTTGAATTGATGATATTTTACCATCATAAATTATTACACCATCACGAATAATTCTTACTTTAGAATGATTCTTGATAATTCCACTTGTTATAAACACTCCTGCTATAGTTCCTACTTTACTAAATTTAAATAATTTACGCACTTCAGCAGTGCCGGTAATTTGTTCTTCAAATTCCGGATCTAGCAATCCTTTCATTGCAAGTTCCATTTCTTCAATTAATTTATATATTATTTGATATAATCTTATTTCAATATTATATTCTTTAGCAACCTCTTTAGTAATTGCTGATGGTGATACATTAAATCCTAATATTATTGCATTAGAAGCATTAGCAAGGACCACATCACTTTCAGTAATCGTTCCAATTCCAGTACGTATTACTTTAATCTTTACCCCTTCAACATCTATTTTTTCTAAAGAATTTTTAACTGCTTCTTCTGAACCTCTAACATCACATTTTAAAACAATATTTATTTCTTTTATACCAGATTGGATTTTAGCAAATAAATCCTCAAAGGATACTACTTCTTTATTATATTTTTTAGATTTTGTATCAATTAATCTTTTTTCTCCAACTGCTCTAGCTTTTTTTTCTGTCTCAAAAGCCATAAATTTATCTCCAGCCGAAGGATTATCTGAAAGGCCAGTTATTTCTACTGGCATGCTTGGTCCAGCTGACACAATATCTTTTCCTTGATCATTTTTTAAAGTTCGAACTTTACCATAAGATGTACCAACTACAATTGGATCTCCTAATCTTAAAGTACCATTTTGAATAAGAATAGTAGCTACCCCACCTATGTTTTTATCAATACGTGATTCTATTACAGTTCCTGATGCATAACGATTAGGATTAACTTTCAATTCATTAACTTCAGCTATAGCTAAAACTGTTTCTAGTAACTTATCTATTCCTTCACCAGTTATTGCACTTATATTAACAAACGGAATATTTCCTCCCCACTCTTCTGGAGTAATATTTAAAGCTGCCATTTCTTCCATAATTTTATTGGGATTCGCATTTGGTTTATCAATTTTATTAACCGCTACTATAATAGGAACATTAGCCGATAAAGCATGATCAATAGCTTCTTTAGTTTGTGGCATTACACCATCATCTGCAGCTACTATTAAAATTACAATGTCAGTAACACTTGCTCCTCTTGCTCTCATTTCAGTAAAAGCGGCATGCCCTGGAGTATCTATAAAAGTAATTTTTTTATCTTTATAAGTAGTTTGATAAGCTCCAATGGCTTGAGTTATTCCTCCAGTTTCTTTTTCAGCTATACTAGAATTTCTTATATAATCCAGCAAAGTAGTTTTACCATGGTCAACATGTCCCATTACAGTTACTACAGGAGGTCTATCGATTAAATCTTCTTCTTTATCAATAATTTCATATTCTTCAAAATTATATATATCTTGAGTTTCTTCTTTTTTTAACACTTTTTTATAATCTAAAGCAATAATTTCGGCATTTTCATAATCAATTACTTGATTTTGATTTAACATTAAACCGGCTGATATTAATTTCTTTATTAAATCAGTTGTACTTATATTCAAGGCATTAGCAAAATCATTAACACTCATACCTTCTTTATACAAAACTATATCTTCATTTGGTTCCTCATTAGTCATTAATTTAGTTTTATTTTTATACATGGCTTTCTTTTTATTATAATATTCTCGATCATTCGTATTATTAGTTGACTTCTTTTTTAATTTTTGTTTTTTATCTTGATTATCTTCCTTAATAAAATTTGATTCACTTATTATTCCCTCAACAGTATTGTCTAATATTTCGTGATCTTCATGATTTATATCACTATCACTACTTATTAAATTCATTGAATTATCCAACATAATAATAGCATCATCATCTAATACTTCTAATGCGGTGTTTACCTTAATGCCTAATTCTTTACATTGATCTAAAACTTCTTGAATAGTATAACCTAATTCGGTTGCATAATCTTTTACTCTCATTTATGAGCACCACCTTTTCTATTTTAGTATACTTAATAAATTTTCATATATCTCTTCATTAATATTCGTTTCTAATATTTTATCCAATATTTTGGTTTTTTGCGCTTTTTTTATTACGTCAATTTCTTTTTTTAAATAACACCCTTTACCATTTTGTTTACCATTAACATCAACAAAAACTTCGTTATTATATTTAACTATTCTGATTAAATCTTTTTTAGGTAGTTTTTCTTTAGTAACAACACACATTCTTAATGGTATTTTTTTCATCTATCTTCATTTCCTTCGGCTGTTATTTGATCAAGGGTTTTAACTGTAATATGAAATTTTGTTAATCTACTAGCTAATTTTATATTAATCCCTTTTTTGCCAATAGCTAAAGATAAATTTTCGTTATTTACAATAGCGAGTGCTTTTCTTTCTTTAGCATTTTCTATGATGTTGACGATTACTTCTTTAGCTGGACTTAATGCGTTAGCAATATACTCACTAGGATCTTCGCTATATAAAATTAAATCTATTTTTTCACCATTTAATTCTTTTAAGATACTACCGATTCTTGAACCTCGTTCTCCAATACATGTACCTATAGGATCTATTCTTTCGTTATTAGAATAAACAGATACTTTACTTCTTATACCTGGTTCTCTAGCTACACCATATATAATTATAGTTCCATCAGTAAGTTCAGGTATTTCTTTTTCAAAAAGCCTTTTTACAAATCCATAATGTTTTCTTGAGCATAATATAAGCGGTCCTTTAGGAGTTGCTTCAATTTTTTGTAAATAAACTTTGATACTAGTACCCATTTTTACAATTTCACCAGGTATCATTTCACTTTTAGGTAATATACCTCTTGTTCTACCTAAATCAACATAATAATTGTTATTATCTTCCATTGCTAGAAGTCCGACCATTAACTCATCTTGTTTATCAGAAAATTCATCAATAATACTATTTCTTTCAGCTTCTCTAATCTTTTGAGTTAATACTTGTTTAGCAGTAGATGCTGCTACACGACCAAAATCTTTAGGAGTTACTTCATCTTCAATTGTTTCTCCAATCTTAATATCTGGGACTATTTTTTGGGCATCTTCAAGTAATATTTGGGCATCTTCATTTATTTCAGGTTCACCATAAGAAATATTTCCTTCTTCATCAATTATTTCTTCCCCTTCAATATATTCATCTACCACTACTAAATATGAATAAACTTTTATATCACCAGTTTCACGATCAATATTAACTTTTACATTAGTTTTTGAACCGAAATTTTTCTTATAAGATGTAATAAGGGCTTGTTCCATAGCTTCAAAAACTATATTTTCATTAATACCTTTTTCATCAGTAATTAATTTTACTGCTTTAATAAACTCTTTACCATTCATAATTAACCTCTTTCTTTACTTGAAATATCTAAAATATATTCCTCTTTGATTAATTCATACTTATCTATTATTGGATTTATAATGTTAGTAGCTTCTACTATTGTATCTAAATCAATCCCGTTAACCTTATCTAAAGTAATTTTTAAAAATTTATAATTATTCTCCGTAACATAATCAACATTATGAACTATTATTCCTAGTTCTTCCATAGGTTTTTTTATAATTTCAGCAATTCTTTTCGTTGTCTCTTTCATGATTCCTCCTAAATCAATAATAAAAGTGGGATTATTAGCCCACTTAAATCTGTAATCATATTATAACAAAGGTTTTTTTAAATGTAAAGTTTAATTCTATAATTCTCCTAATATAATAGTGGGATCTTCATATTCTTCTTTACTCATTTCAGAATATTGTTTAATAAAATTTTCTATAATTTGAATATAAGATTTATCTTCAGTTATATATTCAATTTCTGGTACTAGTTTTTTTAATTTATCAGGTATTTCATTTGTAAGTGAGATATATTTTATTGGTTTATTAATTTTAGAAAGTAATTTAAGTTCATAAATTAAACCTAAATTCGGATTACTTACCTCAGCAATAATTATATCTGCTTCTGCCATCATTTCTTTAACATATTTAGTTTGATATTCCTTGGTATAAGGTAACATTAATTCATGATTAATACATACTGAACTTGTAATTACAAAACGATATATTAAGTTTTTATAATCTAATTTTGAAGAATGAACAAAATAAACTTTTAATCTTCTTTTCAAATATATATCACCTCTTTATTTTAATAATTATACCATGAGCTATATTTATTTGCTATAATTAAATATAGGTGATTTTTTATGGACATAATTGGTATCATATGTGAATATAATCCTTTTCATAATGGTCATGCTTACCATATAAATAAGATTAAAGAAATGTATCCAAATTCATTAATTATTTTGGTGCTCAATGGTTATTTCTTGCAACGAGGAGAAGTAAGTATATTAACCAAAGAGGACAAAACTAAAATAGCTTTAGATAATAATATTGATATAGTAGTTGAACATCCTTTTAGATACTCATCTAATTCAGCTGATATTTTTGCTGAAAGTGCTATAAAGATATTAAATTATTTAGGATGTCAAAAAATAATATTTGGAAGTGAAAGCAATGATATTAATTTAATTACTAAAATTGCTAATGTTCAATTAAAAGATAATTTTAATATTAAATTAAAGGAAAATTTAAAAACGGGAATTAATTACCCTACTGCTTTAAATAAATCAATCGGAATTAAAGTAAGTAGTCCTAATGATTTATTAGGTATTTCTTATGTCAAAGCTATAATTAAAAACAAATTTAATATTACTCCCCTTACAATTAAAAGAACTAATAATTATCATGATACTTCAAGTATTAATAAAATTATTAGTGCTAGTAATATTAGAAATAAAATTAAAAATAATATTAATATCGAACAATACACTAAATATAATTATTGTTTAACTAATATTAATGAAGAACTTTTATTTAATTTAATAAAATATAAAATAATAACCGAACCTAACTTAAATGAATATTTAACAGTCGATGAAGGAATTGAATATAGATTAAAAAAAGTCATTAATAATGCTAATAACTTTGAAGATCTTATTAATTTAATTAAAACTAAAAGATATACTTATAATCGCATTAGAAGAATGCTTTTTCATATATTAATAGGTTTAAAAAAAGAAAATAATAGCACTATAAAATTAGAATATATCAAATTATTAGGTTTTAATGAAAAAGGACTTAAATACATTAATAAAATTAAAAAAACAATCGATATTCCTTTAAACAGAAAAATATCTGAAAATTATATTGCTCAAAAATATGAATTAAAAACATCTTTAATTTATGATTTATTAACTAATCAAAATACTTATCATTATGAAATATCAAATCGACCAATAATAAAAAAAAATATAGATTCTTAAAAAGAGTCTATATTTATTTTTACCCGATTTAATTCATGAAGAAATGCATAAGCTTGAACCATGGTTCTTATAGCATTAGCCATTTTACCGCTTCTACCAATAATAGCTCCCATATCTGATTCATGAACAATAATTTCTAATAAAATTGTTTCATCATCACCACCAAATTCTTGGACGCTTATTATATCAGGTTGTTTAACCAAATTTTTAACTAAATTTTCAGTAAAAGTAATTAATTCTTTATGCATAATTACTCACCGCTTTTCTTAATACTTTTTTTATTAACTTTTTTTGGTTTTTGTTTAGCACCTTTAAATTTTGCCCAAATACCATTTTTTGATAATATGCTTTTTACTGTTGTAGTAGGTTCAGCTCCATTATTTAACCATTTAAGAGTTTTTTCTTCATCAATAGTTACTTTATTATTATCTAAAAGTGGATTATAAGTTCCTACCATTTCAATGAAATTACCATCTCTAGAACTTCTAGAATCAGCAGCTACAATTCTATAAAAAGGTTTTTGTTTAGCTCCCATTCTCTTTAATCTTAATTTTACAGCCATACTGTTTCCTCCTTTTTCACTAATAAATAATAACAAAAAAAAGACAAGGTGTCAACTGTTATTGGTTGACACCATTTAAATAGTCTTCATCAATTTCATCATTAATAGCTTCTTCTATATAAGTTTCTGTTTCAGAATCATCATCATCGTAATCATCATAATTTTCTTCAACAGCTACTTTTACCATTGTTTCTCCAACTATTTCAACACCTAATTCTTTTTCTATATTTAGTTTCACATTACTTCCGTCTACTTCTACTTTTGTTACTGATGGTGCTGATAAACTTCTTACTATTATTTCATCAGTATTATTCAAAACATTATCATTTTTTAATTTAACATTTACTATATCTTTATAGACAAAATTACGAACTAAAACATCTGTTTTAGTATTATTACTAAAAGAATACCAAATGTTAACATCATAGCTACCTTCTATATGAACTTTTCCTTGATTATTTCGGCCACTAAAATTATGGTTAATTATCCAGCATCCTAGAACAGTATCAATAGATGATTTTGTATCAATAATTAAATCCTCACTAGTTGATTTTTTAGTTTTACCAATTACAGCTTTAGTAACTATTTCTTTATATATTGCCAAATTATCACTCCTCAATTTAATTTATGCATTAAGTAGGCAAAATGTACATAAAAGATTAAATTTATGTTATATTATCTATAGGTGATAAAAATGAATTGTATATTTTGTAAAATTAATAACGGAGAAATTCCATCACAAATACTATATGAAGATGATGTAGTAAAGGTAATTATGGATGCTAACCCAACTAGTAATGGTCATATATTAATTATACCAGTTAAACATTATAACGATTTTTTAAATATAGATGATAATACACTTATTCATATTCATAAAATAGCAAAACTAATGAAAAAATATTTATTTGAAAGTTTAAATCCTGATGGCTTAGCATTAATTAATAATTATGGTATAAATCAATTAATTAAACATTACCATTTACATTTAATTCCAGTTTATAAAGAAAAACAACCAATAAAAAATATTAATGATATATATCAAAAAATAAGAAGTGTTATTTAATACTTCTTATTTTTTATTCTCAAATCTTAAGATAAATTAAAAAACTTTCTTTATAGAAAGTTTAAATTATTTTAAAGCAGCAATTAATTCTGCTTTTTTCATTGTTGTATATCTAGAAATGTTTTTATCTTTAGCTAATTTCTTTAATTCTACAACTGTCAAATTACTTAAATCCAATTTTTCGTCTTTTATTTCAACTTCTTTTGTTGTCTTAGTTTTAACTTCAGATTTTACTTCATCATTTTTGGCTGTTTTTCCATTTAAAGTATCTTTAGCAATAATAACTAATTTAGTAAAATAACTAGGATTATCAATAGCTATTTCACTTAACATTTTACGATTGATATCAACATTAGCTTTTGATAAACCATTAATGAATCTTGAATAATTTATATCATTTTCATGACATGCAGCATTTATTCTTGTTATCCATAATTTTCTAAAATTTCTTTTATTTACTTTACGATCACGATAAGCATATTCCCCACTGTGGAATGTTTGTTCTTGAGCTGTTTTAAATAATCTATGTTTACTTCCAAAATAGCCTTTTGCTTGTTTTAAAACTTTTCTTCTTCTGTTTTTTGCTACAGATCCGCCTTTAACTCTTGTCATTATTTATCACCTAGATAACAGAACTTAATCTGTCAGCGTCTCCTTTCGCTAATATACCTTTATTTCTTCTTTGTCTTACTTGTTTACTAGAATCTTTAGCAGTATTATGATTACCACCTGATTTTTTAAAAACTAAAGTTCCATTTTTCTTCTTTTTAAAAACCTTACTGCTAGCTTTATGAGTTTTTTGTTTTGGCATCTTTATTTCCTCCTTATTTTTTTGGTGCTAAAATCATTGTCATTGTTCTACCATCTAATTTAGGTTGAGTTTCAATTGTGCCTGATTCAGATAATGAATTGGCAAATTTAATTAATATTTCTTTACCTAGTTCAGTATGAGCCATTTGTCTACCTTTAAACCTTAATGAAGCTTTAATTTTATGACCTTTATTTAAATATTCTTCAGCATTCTTTTTGCGAGTATTAAAGTCTCCCACATCAATAGTAACAGAAAATTGATATTCTTTTATATCTTTAGTGTTAGATCTTTGATTTTTCAAAGCTTCTTTTTGTTTTTTCTGTTTTTCATAACGATACTTATTATAATCCATAATTTTCCCAACGGGATGATCATTATGTTCACTCATTAAAACAAGGTCTAAACCCGCATAATTTGCTAATGTTAAAGCATCCTCAAGTTTTTTAATCCCCATTTGTTCTCCATTTGGGCCTATAACCATAAGCTCACTAACCTTTATATTTTCATTAGTAGGTAAATCATCTTTTCTGATATTTGCTATTATAAAGCACCTCCATAATCAAAAAGTGAATGCAATGAATGCATCCACTAAAAACCTAATTATATTTTAAAAATACTTTAGCTTTTTACCTATTCAAACATATGAATCAGGTGGATGTGGATACATCGCTTTCCTTTAAATGACAAAAATATTATATCACTTTTAGTGTTTTTGTCAACTGTTTTAAATAATTGACATTTAAATATATCTGCCACTCCTATATATTATATTAATAATTATTGAAAAAAAACCATATTTATATTATTTTACCCTTAAAATTATTTTACCAGTTATTTTATTTTTTTTGTTCTTCTATAATTAATTCTATTTTATAAGTAGCAAATGTTGTTAATTTAATGCACTTTCGATTATTAAAAGTATTAAACTTCATATAATTTTCAATTATTTTCAAAACAGATTTAAAATTGTTATATAAAAAATAAAATATAACTCATAATAAATATATAATGGTGATAATATGGAAAATGTTGATTTAATTTTAAAATTATTTAATGGCAATCCTGATTTAATGGTAAGAAAAATAAAAAAGAATTTTAAAACAATATATATACTATTTTTAGCATCGGTCTCTAGTAGTGATTTAGTAAATAAATATATCATAAAAAACTTAACAACGCCAAATTTTAAATTTAAAAGTATTAAAGAAATAATAGCTGCTCCTAATTTAAAAGTAATAAATTCTGATGAAGTAGAGTTTCATATATGTAGCGGATATACTATAATAATTGAAAATAATACTATTTTTGCAATTGAAACTAAAACTTCATTCGATAGATCTATAGATCGCGCTCAAGTAGAGCCTTCCCTTTATGGTCCAAAAGACTCATTCATCGAAAATTATCAAAAAAATATAGGATTAATAAAAAGAAGAATAAAAAGTCATCATTTAAAAATTAAAGATTTTATTCTTGGAAGATATTCTAAAACAAATGTGGGATTATTATATATTGATAATATCGTTAAACAAGATTTAGTAAATGATGTTTCTAAAAGATTAAATAATATTAATACTGAAGCTATAATCACCTCTGGTGAATTAAAACAATTTTTAACAGATGAAAATAAAAATGTTTTTCCGGCCATTAAATTATCGGAAAGACCTGATACAATAGTAAGAGCATTACTTTCTGGTAAAATTGTGATATTAGTTGATACTTCACCTTTTGCTATTATTTTACCTGCTGTTTTAGCCGATTATATTAATCCTACTGATGATTATTTTACTAATAGTATTAATACTAATTTTTTAAAATTTTTAAGAATATTCTGTTTTATAATAACAATTATTACTCCCGCTTTATATATTGCGATAACTAATTTTAACCAAGAATCAATTCCCGCTAAATTTTTAATGAATATCTCTACTCAACGATTCGGAGTACCTTTTCCTTCGATAATTGAAGCTTTAATTATGTTATTTGTATGTGAACTATTAAGAGAAAGTGATTTAAGGTTTCCTAATAGTTATGGTAGTGCTATATCTATACTAGGTGCTTTAATAATTGGTGAATCAGCTGTTGCATCTGGAATTGTAAGTCCGATCATGATTATTATCATAGCTTTGACTTTTTTATCATGTTTAATCTTTAATGAAGTAGAAATAACGGGAGCTATTAGAGCATGGAGATTTATTTTCTTATTATTTGCCGCCTTTTTAGGTCTATATGGTTTTGCATTATGTACTTTATTAATGATGATAAATTTATGTTCATATAAATCATTTAATCTCGCTTATATGTTTCCTTTATCACCACTTGATTTATCTTATTTAAAAGAAACCTTAATAAAAACTAAAAGGAAAAAAAATAATTATCGTAGTAAATATTTAACTGATAATATTAGAAAGCAAGTTTAAAATGAAAAAAATTATTTTAATTATTACCTGTTTATTATTAACTGGTTGCTATAATTATAAAGAAACAAATAATCTTGCAATTGCTTCTTCTTTAGCAATCAATTTTAAAGATGATAATTTTGAAGTAATTATCGAAATTGGTGAAAATAATAAAGATGGTAAATATTCATCATATATTTTAAAAGGAAAAGGTACATCAATTGAATCAGCCATAAAAAATGCTTCAACTGCACTTAATAAAGATTTATATTTTATCAATCTCGATATTTTATTAATATCTTCTGATGCTGCTAATTTAAAATTAAATAATATTCTAGATTTTATCGCTCGGGATAATAATTTTTCATTTGATTATAATATTGCCATATGCGATAAAAGTGAAGAAGTAATTCAAACTATCATTAATCAAGAAAAAATATTTGGCAATTATATAAAAAGTGTTTATGATAATACAAATAATAATTTAATTAATATCAAAATAAGTAATTTATTAGATCTATATTTAAATAATTATCAGGATATAATATTACCAATTTTTGATATCCAAAATGAAGCAATAATAATGAATAGAGCTGCAATATTTAATAAGTTAGATATTGTCAATTATATTGAAGGAGAAGAAATTGCTATCTATAATATATTAAATAATAATTTTATGAACTATTATTTAAACTTTAACTTTAATGATAGAAAAGCAGTTCTTAAAGGAAATAATTATTTATCAAAAATTATTTATCAAAATAATACCATAAAAATATTTACTCGCTTAGAAGGCGACTTAATTGAAACTGAAAATTTTAATATTAATAATAAAGAACATTTAAAAATAATAAATAATGAATTTAAAAAAAGAATTAATAATTTGATTACTAAATTATATTCCAATAACAGTGATATTTTAGGTTTTAGAAATATAATTTATAAGCAGAATAAACATCTTGATAGTTCATTAAATAAAATAAATTATCAAATTTATACCAAAATAATAATTAATGATTATTCTTTAATATTGGATAATATAGGTGATTAAATGAAAAATACAAAACAAGAATATAATTCTCTACTTTATTTAATTTCTCAACCCCTATTTCTAGGGATTGGTTTTATTAAAATAATAAGAGATTTAGAAAATGATTACTGGATAGGAATTATTTTAGGCGTAATTATTGGGTTATTTATTAATTATATATTACATCTTCTACCTCATAACAATAATAAAATTATTTTTACCTTAATAAATATTTGTATCTTATTAATTATTACCACAATATTAACTAATTGTATTTCATTATTATATTTAAATAAAACCCCTATTAATATAATATTAATTCCATTATTAATAGTTGCTATTTATTCTAGTACTAAGGGTGATGAGACAATATTTAAAGCTGCCAATATTATTGTTTTAATTAATGTTTTCCTTTTTACTATTGCTTTTATATCCTTAATACCTCTAATATCAATAAATAATTTTTTACCTATAATAGGTAATTCTTCAATTATAAGTATCCTATTATCTAGTTTAGATTTTGCTCTTATTAGTACTACTTCTTTAATATTATTCCCTAACTTAAAAAAGAATTATAATTATAAAGTTTATTTAGTTAGTTCCTTAACTATAGTAACATTTTTCCTATTAATAATTGGCACTTTAGGAATTAATGTAGCATCAATATTTAACTATCCCGAATATATTATATTTAAAAGAGTTTCTTTTTTAGATTTTTTTGATAATATTCAAAATATTATATTTATGATGTGGATATTTTCTTCTTTTTCCTTAATAGGTTTATGTTCACTTAATATTAGAAAAAATACTAATAAAAAAATATTACTAATTATTATGATTTTCATCTTTTTAATTAGTAATATAATAGGTAATTATAATTTATTTAATTTTATTTATTTAAATATCAGATATCTATTATTAATAATATTAGGATTATTTATCTTAAATAAAATTATAAGTAAACTTAAGTTAAAGAAATAATCATTATGCCTTCTGGTAAACTTGTTTCAGTCATTATCCATGTTTTTATTTCTTCATTATTTACATAAATCTCTGATAATAAAGAAATATTATTAAACATTAAATTTTTTGTACTCGTAGGTATACCCCAGTTATCCAATCTTAAACTTTGAATATTTGATGAATCAAACATATTATCCATATTTGTAATTTTATTTATGTTCCATAAACTTAAGTTTAGACTAGCTAAATTCACTTTATTAAACATATAACTAGTACTTAATACATTAGATGTATCCCAAGAACTTAAATCAAGGTGTAAATCAGTTTTATTTTGTCCAAAATTATTAAACATATTGGACATATTAGTTACACTAGAAGTGTCTAAATTTTCTAACCCCATAATATTTAAAGTACTTGATAAAGAACCTATATTATTAAACATATTGGACATATTGGTTACAAATCTAGTATCAAAATTGTATAGATTTAAGGTTTTTAAGTAAGGTAAATTACTAAATAAATAACTTGAATTTTCATTAGCTATTACGCCAGCATTTTGCCCTATTGTTACTTTATACCTTCCATCAATACCAGTATCTTCATACCAAGCAATAATAGTATTATTTTCATCTTTAGATACATCCCATGATCCTATAGCAGTTGTCGGAACTTCCTTAGAATTTGAAAACTCAATACTTTCTATTTGATCTTTATTAATTGGGCCATTTAAAAATGGTGTATTTGCTTCTTCATAACTTATTATTTCTTTTAATTGATCTGGTTTATAGGTTGTTACCGCAATTATAGATAATTTTACATTAATATTCTTATTAGCAATACTTTCATCAGTCCATATATTTTCATTATTAGAATTTAACCACATTCTATAATCATAAGTATGTTCTTCCATATTTTCAAAATGTCCTTTTAATAAAACATAATTATGAATTGTATTTTCAATTATCATTGTTGATGTTTCTTTTTCTAAAGCGTCTATTGAAGATGCTTTTAAATTTTTAGGGCCATTTAATGATACTTTAATATAGTTTTCATTAGTTAAAGTACTTGTATCAATTAAAGACATTATTATTTTATATTCAACATATGTTTGGCATTTATTAACTACTTTAAAAGTATAAGGAACTGTATTTAGTCCTTGAGCATCAGTTATCGGGTATGAATTTGCTAAATTTAATTCATCAGATACTCCTGTTATCGATACTTCCATACAATCTAAAGTTGTAAATACATTAGCTTCTTCTTGAGTTATTTCTGTTTTTAAAAAAGAATATGTAACTGCAAATACAGAAACAAGCAATAGTATAATGCCAGTAACTATATATATTATATACTTCTTAGCGGTTATATTCATATTA
>JAQVVC010000049.1 GCA_028699175.1 Bacilli bacterium
TATTTTAGAGGTAATAAAGATCTATTAAATAATAATTTGATATTTGCTGAGCATCAATGGAAGATAGTACGAATTAATGGCGATGGAAGTATCAAATTAATATATAATGGAATATGTTCCAATAATATATGTACAATAAATAATACAGGAAGCAACACAAATATAATTACGTCATACTGGAATAATATTATTAATGATAATAAATATGTAGGATATATGTATGGAGGAGAAGTAGGAGTAGCATCAACAAACTTAACCGAAGCGACAAAAAATCAAACAAATAGTAATATTAAAACCGTATTAGAAGAATGGTATAAGCAAAATATTTCTAATAAAGGAATAAATATTATAAGTAATATAGAAGATAAAATATTTTGCAATGATCGATCTATAGATGAAGAAAATAAGGGGTTTGGTGTTATATTAACAACATATAATTCAAATTTAAGAATATTACAAAATAATAATCCGAATTTGACTTGCACTAATAAAAATGATCGCTTCACTACTAGAGATGCTGACTTAGGGAATGGAGCATTAACCTTCCCAGTAGGATTATTAACTGTTGATGAAGCTAATATTGCTGGTATTATTCCAGGTATTCAAAATTATAATAATTATTTATATACACAACAGAATTATTGGCTGTTTAGTCCTAGTAATTTTGGTGGCCAATCAGCATATAATTTCATTATTAATAATCAGGGTTCTTTACTTAATGTATTAATAAATAATTCATATGGTATAAGACCAGTTATAAATATAAGTTCTAGTGTAAGAGCAATAGGAAATGGGAGTACAGAAAATCCATACTTATTAAAAGTACAATAATAGACAAATCATACAAATTTAAATTGCTATCATAATATTTTTGTGCTATTATTACAATAGGTGGTAAAGAATGAAGATATTAAAAGTAATTAAAAAAATAGTATTAGGAATTTTAGCAGCTATATTTTTCTCATTTGTAATTATTAATACAGTGTTATTATTAAATATAAATAAATATGGAGTAACTCAATTTGGAGATCTTACTATTGTACCAATAAAAAATAAAATAACTTCTGATAAATATCAAAAAGGGGATATTGTCATAGTTGAACAAAGAACACTTGATAATATATCAGTAGGAAATGAAATATTTGTTTATAAAACCCAAAAAACCGGAGCGCCAATTATTGATTTTGGCATAGTGGGAGAAGTACATATTGAAGATGAAGCTTTATCATTTGAAAATGGAGCAACCTATTCTGCAGATCTTATTGTTGGAGCAGCAAATAAAGTTTATAATGATGTTGGAACAATATACAATTTTTTTCAATCAACTTGGGGATTCTTCTTTTTTATACTTTTACCAAGTTTCTTAATTTTTATTTATGAATTATATGCTATTATTACAGAAATAAAGTATGGTAGAGAAGAAACATTAAAATAGAATTTAATTCTATTTTTTTTATACTTATATTTCAATATATTTCGACAAAATATACTAATTTGATTTACAAACCTTTTATATTTATGATAAAATGAATAATAAGGTAGATTAGGATCGGAAGGGTAGTATGAAATTTAATAAAATAAACAATAAAAAAATTGTTGAAAAAATTATAAATATATTATTAAATGTTCTTATTGCTATATTTAGCGTGATTTTATTAGTGGCTACATATACTGCTGTTCAGGTAAAATTATTAGGCCAAGATTACAGTAACTTTTTTGGATATTCAATGTTTGAAGTTCAAACAAATAGCATGGAAAATGTCATAAGTGCTGGAGACTGGATTTTAGTAAAATTAAATTCTAAAATTGAGTTAAAAGATATAATAACTTATAAATTAGATAATGAGTATATAACTCATCGGGTAGTGGAAATTCATGATAAAACCTATGTTACTAGAGGTGATGCTAATAATACTAAAGATAAAGCAACCGTAGATCAAAATCAAATTATTGGTAAAGTAGAAAAAATAATCGGTGGTTTTGGCATATTAAGAAAAACTATTTTAAATCCTTTTGTATTAATAATTTTAATTATCTCATTATTTTTAATTGAATCAATAATTAAAGATAGAAGAAATATTGAAAATAAAAATAAATTTTATATATATTTTTATAAGATAATAGATTTATTAAAAGAAAATCTTATAAAATTATATAAGTATTTAAATAAATATATTTTTAATATATCTTTTGTTAAAAATAAATTTAAAAAAAATATAATTCCTGAAAATAAAGAAGAACAATTATCAGATGATAAACTTATAGTTGAAAATAATATATCTAATTCTGATATTATTGAAGTTAAAATTAATAAAGAAGAAGAATTAGAAGAAAAAAATGATCTTGATAATTTGAACTCTAATTTAGAAAAGGAAGATGACTCTTTAAATAGAGAAGAATATCCAGATGATTTAGAAAAGACTCAATTTTTTAGAATTATTCCGGTAGATACTAACGAATATGACGAAACGATGTTAGAAATAGCTAAATATGAAATACAAAATCAAGGTAAAGAGTTAAAAGAAAATAAAAAAGTTGAAGTAAAGATTGAACCAGAAGAAGAAAAAGATGACGATATAACAAAAATCAATTTAAATCTTTTAAAAGAAAATAGTCGTAAAAATAAGAATATTATTGATGCCTTAATGAATATAAAAATCGATGAATTAAATGAATTAGTTCAACTTATAATTGATGATGCTAAATTACAAACAAATGAACCTACAATAAGAAATATCTATATTACAATATATATTCATGCTAGATATTATAATTATTTTAGTGAAAAAGATCTTAATTATAAAGGTAAGAATTTTATTATTAAAGCTGATAAATTATTTAAAGAAGTAGGTAAAGAAATAATTGATAATTACGATGGTAATGATAATAAGTATTCAGAAAAAGTTGATAAATTTATTAATATTTTTAATATTATAGCTAGTTTAGAACAAGCTAAAGATTCTATATCAGAAATAAAGACAAAAAAAGAATTTTATAAAAATGAAATAATTAAATACCAAACTGAATTAGATGAAGATAGTATTTCAATTATTACAGAAGATATATTATCACTTCAAAAAACATATGATGAAATAAGTAAATACTTTTTTAAAAAACTAGAGTCAAATACTTTTTATTTAAATATTGAATCAATAAAAAAAGATTTATATATTGTTAATCTTGAACATAATATTGCTTTTAATAAAATCTATAGTAATTTTATAATTGATAAGACTTATGAAGAAGGTATTATAGCAGAAGACACAGTCCCAGTTAAAATAACTTTGTTATTAGCTGAACTATTAAAAGATATGATTAATGGTGATTTTAATAAGAAATATTTTATAATGCTTCCGGATACCATATATAATAAGGAAAAGAAAATATTACGAGTTCTTAAAATGTTTGATGATGAATATGCAAAAAGTCACATTACAATATTTATTGATTTTGAAACATTAATAGCAAATAAAAAAATAATTAAAAAATTAAGAAAATACGGATATAAGTTTGCAGTAGGATTTAAAAATATTAATAATCTTCCTCCAAAAGAAAAAAGTAGTTTATATATGTCAAATGGTTTTTTTGTAAACAAAGAAGATGTTTTATGTAAAACATTAGAAAAATATATTCCAAATGATTTAAGTGATTATATTATATATTATAATATTTATGATAAGTTTTATAGTTTAGAGGGTGAATAATAATGAATACATTCTTCAGATTTTTATATGAATTTCTTTCCGTATTCTTTGACGGATTTGCGGATATTTTTTCTGGTTTTGGTAAAGGGTTATTTAAAATGGTTAATTATAAAGATTATAAAACCATACTAGAAAGTTACCAAGATAGCTTTAGTGGTCTAGAATGGTTATTTGTGGGTTTTGCAATAGCTTTAGTGGTAATAATTATTTTATCTATTATTCTTTTAATTATATTCGGAATTAGAAAACTTATTCAAATAGGAAGAACTAAAGTTAATCAAGATGATTTACTTGATGAAATTAATAATTTAAATAATCAAGTAAATAAATTAATGAAAGAAAAGAATGAAATAATGGCAATGAAAGTTTCTCAATTGGGATTAAAACCTGGTGAAGAAATAAGTGAGTTAGATGAAGATGGTGATCTAGAAGATGACACAGTTACCGATACTTCTAATTCACGTTTTGCAAAACTTACAACTATTGATGAAAAATACAAAACTTATAAAGTAAAAAAATATGCTAATAATTATACATTAAAAGAAATTGTGGAAAATTTCAGATGTTATAATGCTAGTCAATTAAAACTTTATTATGATTTACCTCTTTTAAGAAGTTTTATTGCGGGATTAGCTTGCGGTAAATTGGTAATACTTCAAGGTATATCTGGAACTGGTAAAACTTCACTTGCATATGCTTGGGGGAAGTTTGTTAATAATGATTCTTGTATAGCTTCAGTAGAACCATCATGGCGAGATAAGACTGAATTACTAGGTTATTTTAATGAATTTACTAAAAAGTTTAATGAAAGTGATGTTTTAGCGGAATTATATACTTCAGGCTATACTGATGATATTCATACTATAATTTTAGATGAAATGAACATAGCTCGTGTTGAATATTATTTTGCTGAAATGTTATCGATATTAGAAATGCCTTCTAGAGATGAATGGATTATAGAATTAGTAACTAGTGGCTGGGATGATGATCCTAAAAATATTACAAAAGGTAAACTTAAATTATCGGGTAATTTATGGTACATAGGAACAATTAATAATGATGATTCAACATTTATGGTAACAGATAAAGTTTATGACCGTGCAATGCCTTTAGATATTAATACTAAAGTAGAACCATTTAAATGCCCAGATCAAGAACCTATTGAAATAAACGCTAGTTATTTTGAGTCATTATTTGAAGATGCTATTATTAATTATCCAATATCTAGTGGTAATCAAAAAAAGATAAAAGAATTAGATGATTATATTATAAAACATTTTCGTATCGCCTTTGGTAATCGTATATTAAAACAATTAAATACTTTTGTGCCAGTATATGTTGCTTGTGGAGGTTCTGAAGTTGAAGGAATTGATTATTTTGTAGCTAAAAAGATATTACGTAAATTCGAACAATTAAATATTTTATTTATAAGAGATGAAATTGATCCGTTTATTAGTTATTTAAATAAAACATTTGGAAATGGTAAAATGGTAGAATGTATTGAATTTGTAGAAAGAATTAAAAAATCGGCATAGTAGAAAGGAAGAATATATATGGCAAAATTAGAGTTAAATAAAAAATTAAATGAGAAAAGTGATATCTTTATTCAAAAGATAAGTTCTAATATGTTTTATCAAGCAGATTTTTCAAGTGATTTTCTTGAATTTAATTGGATAGATGAGATAGAATATGCATGTCCATATATAGATAATATTT
>JAQVVC010000009.1 GCA_028699175.1 Bacilli bacterium
ATCAAAACTAATGTATTTAAAAAGCAATCAAAAAGTATCAACATTTACTTAGTTAAAAAGCATTGAAGAGATTGAATCACAATTAAACGCCGTATTTATATGGTGCTTTTAAATATAACTATTAATTAATGTTAACGCGAAACATCACAAAATTATTAAATATTATTTCCCGGGAAATAATTTCAATGTTTCACGTGAAACATATATTTGTAAAACCAATACCAATATGTTATATTAATTATGCACAATATATATGTTATAAATTGGTCAGAATCGGAAGATAGCAGCCATATTAACCTCTATATATGTGTGCTTTTTTTTAGGAGAAAAATATGGAAACCAAAATAATAGAAATTTTATTAAAATTAGTTAATAAGGCATATAAAAAGGAGGAAACTCCTGTTGCTGCAGTTATTTTATACAATAATAAAATTATTGCAAAATCTTACAACAAAAGAAATAAAACAAACAAAACAATCGATCATGCCGAAATATTAGCAATTCAAAAAGCCAATAAAAAGTTAAAGTCGTGGAGATTGAACAAGTGTTCGATGTATGTTACAATTAAACCTTGTGATATGTGTATGGATGTTATTAGAGAAGCTAGGATAAGCAAAGTTTATTATTTAGTTAACAGATTAGAAGAAAAAAAAATATATAATAAAACCGAAGTCATTCCTTTAGATTCAAAAGAAGTCGAACATTTAAAAAAAGTTTATTTAAAAAAAATAACAAATTTTTGGAAAAATAAACGCATATAAATATAATCATGATATAATTATTTAAATGGGAGGTTATTATGGATTATAAAGTATTATACAGAAAATATAGACCAAAAGATTTTAATGACCTTGTTGGCCAAGATCATATAAAAGAGTTATTATTACAGTCAATTTTAAATAATAAATTATCCCATGCTTTCATATTTAATGGGCCTAGAGGTACAGGAAAAACAAGTACAGCTAAATTATTTGCTAAAATAATAAATTGTACAAATAATTTTGAAGGAAATGCTTGTAATAAATGTATTTCTTGTTTAAGTTATGAGGAAACAATAGATATAATTGAAATAGATGCGGCTTCAAATAATGGTGTCGATGAAATAAGAGAATTAAGAGAAAATATTAAAATATTGCCTAGTTTATCTAGATATAAAGTGTATATTATAGATGAAGTACACATGCTATCGACTAATGCTTGGAATGCGTTTTTAAAAACATTAGAAGAACCTCCAAAGCATGTGATATTTATATTAGCAACGACTGAAATTCAAAAAGTACCAATAACTGTTTTATCTAGATGTCAAAGATTTGATTTTCAAAGAATATCAAACGATGTAATTTTTCAAAAGGTAAAAGAAATTGCCAAAAAAGAAAAAATTAATATATCAGATGAAGCTATTATTGAATTATCAGAACTCTCAAATGGAGGATTAAGAGACGCGTTAGGAATGTTAGATCAACTTTCTAAACTGAGCGATAAAATCACAATAGGGACTTTAAATAATGCTTATGGATTAGTGACAAACAAGGATATTAAAGAAATATTTGAAGAATATAAAAACCGAGAAATTAAATTATTAATAGAAAATGTTAATAATTTAAATTTAAAAGGCGCTAATAGTGATGTGTTATTAACTAAGATGTTAGATTTTTTATTACAAGAATTAATAAAATATAAAATATCAAATATTAAAGAAATTAATAATTTAGAACAATTAATTTTTGATCTAGAAGAATGTTATAATAAAAAAAACAAATATTTAATGATAAAAACGATATTACTTAAAAATGTTGAGGATTCAGTTGAAAATATTGAAATTGAAAATAGGGTTAAAGAAGAAAAAAATATTTCCCGGGAAATAATTTCTGATGAAATTTTAGAACAAATAAATTTAGAAACCTTTAATATAAGAATAAATAACTCTTTTGTTAATGCTAATTTAAATTTAAAAAAAGAATTTATTAAAAAATGGGATGAATTAACCAATTATTTTTGTGCTATAGGTGAAACAAAATATTTATCATTATTAAAAAACACTAAAGTAGAAGTGGTTTCGCCCACAAATGTATTAATATCTACTAATACATATAATAATAGCGTGTTGTTTAATTTAATTTGTGATGAAATATCTGAAAAGTGTAAAAAAATAATTGGAGATAATATAAAAATAATATGTCTTGATGAAGAACAATGGAAAAAAGAAAAATCAAAATATATTAAAAATAAAAAAATCAAAGAATATAGTTATATTGAAGAGCCAGTATTAAAAAACAATACTAAAACAATTAATATTGCGACAGACATATTTGGGGAAGAGTTAATAGAAATAAAATAAAGGAGAGATAAAAATGAATATGCAAAATTTAATGGCGCAAGCTAATAAGATTAAAAGGGATGTTGAAAAAAAACAAAATGAAATTGATGATATGATTTTTGAAGGGGATTCTCAACTTGTTAATATAACAATGTCAGGAAAAAGAGAGGTAAAAAACATAAAAATAAATAAAGACATTTTAAATGATAAAGAAGATTTAGAAATTTTAGAAGATATGATTGTAATAGCTTTTAATGATGCATTATTTAAAATTGATAAAAAAACGGAAGAAGAATTAGGCGCTTATACCGGCGGATTAAATGGTTTGTTTTAAAAATGATTTATCCTAAACCTTTAGAAGAATTAATATTATATTTTAAAAAATTACCTGGTATTGGTGAGAAATCAGCAGAAAGGCTAGCTTTATCTGTGGTTAATTTCACTAATGAAGATAGTGAAAGATTTTCAAACGCAATAAAGAGAGTAAGTAAGAATTTACAAAAATGTAATATTTGCGCGAATTTGACCGATAACGAAACATGTAATATTTGTTCTAATGAACATCGAGATCATAATTTAATATGTGTAGTAGAAGATTATAAAAGTATATTTATGTTTGAAAAAATAGGAAAATTTAATGGAGTATATCATGTCTTAAATGGTTTGATTTCGCCAATTGATGGCATTAATCCTGAAGACATAAACATAAATTCATTAATTATGAGATGTGAAAAAAAAGATGAAGATATTGAGTTAATACTTGCATTAAAACCTTCTATTGAAGGCGAAGCTACATCAATGTATATAAATAAAATATTAAAAAAAATAAATATAAAAATATCTAGATTATCATATGGTATACCAATGGGAGCTGAAATAGATTATTTAGACACATTGACTATCGAAAGAGCATTAAAAGATCGTCAAATAATATCATAATAAAAATATGTATTACATAGTATTATTAGGTGAAAAAAATGATATTCAAGATAATTAAAAGAATAGTATTCGCAATAATAATAATATATAGTTTGGATTTATTTATTAGAAATTTAGATATTTTTATACCTCTTAATATATATACTGTTTCAGTTGTTAGTATATTAGGATTTCCAGGCTTAATTACTTTAGCCTTATCATTTTTCTTTTTATTATGAAAAGAGGTAAATATGAATATAAATTTTTACGATTATTTTAATTATAGTTTAAGTGAGGACAAGCTGCCACATGCTTTTTTGATTGAAAGTAATAATATTAATGTTACTAAAGATAATATAATTAATCATTTATTTGAGAAAAAATTAATTAATAATCTTGATTATCAAAAAAATTTAAATTTAATATTAATTGAACCTGATGGTAAGGAAATTAAGTCACAAGATATACAAACCTTACAAGAAAGATTTTCTACATTACCTGTTTATAATAAATATAATGTTTATGTAATTAAAAATGCCGAAAAGCTAAATAAGTCATCTGCAAACAAATTATTAAAATTTTTAGAAGAGCCTGGTATAAATATTATTGGTATTTTGTTGTTTGATTATAATTCTGACGTATTAGAAACAATTAGAAGTAGATGCCAATACTTTTTAATAAAAGAACAAAATTTAAGCGCAGATTTAGAAAATGATATTTCTGATCTAATGGATTTCATTAATGGAACCAGAAATTTTAATAAAGAAATAGATTTTAAAAAAAAGTATAGTAAGTTTCAAAGAAACGCTTTAATTTTTGTTTTTGAATCAATGTTAAATGAATCAGAAAAACTATTAGATAGCTCATGTTATAATATAATTAATGTTTCTAAAAATATTAATTTAATAGACAAAATATTGCGATTGTTAAAAAGTAATGTTAATATTGATTTAGTTTTAGACATTTTTTTTATAGAATTGAGGTAATAGTATTGAATTTATGTGGTGTTGTATTTAAAGACAATGGTAAAGTATATAATTTTTCATCAAATGATATAAATATAAATAAAAATGATTATGTTATTGTTGAAACTGAAAAAGGTCAGCAGTTAGGCAAAGTGGTTTCTTTATTTGAACATTTTGGTAAAGGAAACAAATTAAAAAATGTGATAAGAGTTGCTTCAAAAGTAGATTATGATAAACATTTAAAAAATTTGTCAGATTCTAAAAATGCATTACTTGAAACAAGAAAAGAGATAGAAAAGTTAGGTTTAAAAATGCAAGTTGTTGATTGTAGTTATACTTTTGATCGAAAGCAATTAATATTTAATTTTATTTCCGATGAAAGAGTTGACTTTAGAGAACTTGTTAAAATATTAGCATCAAAATTTAAAACTAGAATTGAATTACATCAAATTGGTGTACGCGATAAGTCTAAAGAAATTGGTGGTATAGGACATTGTGGTAGAGTTTTGTGTTGTTCTGATTTTTTAAATTTTATGGAAACAATTTCCATAAATATGGCTAAAAATCAAAATATTGCTTTAAATCCTAATAAAATAAACGGTGCTTGTGGAAGATTACTTTGTTGTTTAGCTTATGAAGATGATATTTATACAGAATGTCGAAGCGAAATTCCTAATGTAGGAGATGTAATAAAAATAGATGGTGTAAATGGTAAAGTAATTTCTATTGATATATTAAATCAAAAGTATAAAGTAAATTTAAATAATGAAATAAAAGAAGTTAAAGTAAAATCATGTTGTAATAAAATATCATAGCGTAAAATTATTTCCCGGGAAATAATTTTATGTTTTTTAATAAAAGCAGGAGGCTATATGAAATTAATAGTAGGATTAGGAAATATCGGTAAAAATTATGAAAACACCAGGCATAATATTGGTTTTGAGATACTAGATAATTTTCTAGGGGATATAAAATGGAAAAAGAATTCTTATGGTTTATTTTACAAAGATAAAGACATTATTTATTTAAAGCCTATAACATTTATGAATTTATCTGGTATAGCAGTGAATTATTTTATTAAATATTATAAAATAGATATAAAAGATATTTTAATAATCCATGATGACCTAGATCTTAATATTGGTTCATTTAAAATAAAATATAATAGTTCATCTGGTGGGCATAATGGAATTAAATCTATTATTAAAACTTTGAAAACAGAAGAATTTATTAGAATAAAAATTGGGATATCTAATGATAAAGAAATTGAAACTAAAGATTATGTTTTAGGACAATTCACTAAAAAAGAAAAAGAATTAATAAGCGGAATAATAAACAATATATGTAATATAATCAAGGATTTTAATGAAAATAAAGATATAAATTATTTAATGAATAAATACAATACTAAATCAAAATAAAAATTTTTGATTTTAAAATTTATTTGTGTATATTACTTAGTAAATTTAAGTAAACAAGAATATAATGAGATTCATTTTATAATATAACTTTTTTAATTAATTATACTTATATTAAAAATAATTAAAGGAAATAATATGAATGAAATTTTTAAAAATTTTAAAAATAATGATTTTAATAATGTTTGCGGCCTAACAGATGAATTAAATATTTTATATATATTAAAATATTATAAAGAAAATATGCAGAATATATTAATATTAACAAATTCAGTATATGAAGCAAATAAATACTATATAAAAATGAAAACCTATACAGAGAACGTTTTCTTTTTTCCGATGGATGATTTTTTAACATCTGTAGCTGTCTCTATATCTCCAGAATTTAAGGCTCAAAGACTCCAAACAATTAATAATATAAAAAATAATAGTCATAGTATTGTGATTACAAATTTAATGGGATTTTTAAAATATATACCTAATAAAAATATTGTTGATAAATCGGTAATAGATTTAAAAGAAAAGATGGTAATTAAACGAAATAAATTAGTCGAGGTCCTAGATTATATTGGTTACCAAAAAGAATCTTTAGTAACATCAACTGGGGAATATTCGGTAAGAGGTTTTGTCATTGATGTTTTTCCATTTAATTATGACTATCCAATTCGTCTTGAGTTTTTTGGTGATGAAATAGAAAGTATAAGAGAATTTAATTATGATACTCAATTATCTATAAAAAAAATCAATGAAATAAAAATACTACCATATAAAGAAATTATTTCAAAAGATTATTCTTCTATATATGATTATTTAGATGAACCTATAGTATTTAAAATAGATAAAGAGTTAATAAATAATTCTTATAAACATCTTCAAGAAGAAATATTTAATTATAAAGCAAGTAATAGTATTGATCCCAATTATAAATATATGTTTAATTTAGATGATATTTTTGTTAAAAAAAATATCAATATGAATAATATAGGTTTAAATGAAAAAAATAAAATAACTTATTCATCTCAAACAATAGAGAATTTTAATGGTAATATAAAACTATTAAAAGATTTTGTGACATCAAAAATAAATAAATATACCATAATTTTTATGACTACTAATGAAAAAACAATAATTGAATTAAAAAAATGGTTTGATAATAATATTTGTTTAGGTAAAATTTCGCCAAATAAAATTAATATAATTAAACAAGATATTAATGAAGGTTTTATTATAAATAATAAAATTTTTATAAGTGAAAACGATATTATTAAAAACAATAAAATAGATAAAAAACCAAACATTATTAAAATTGGAACAAAAATAAAATCATTTTCAGATTTAGTTAAAGGTGATTATGTTGTTCATCGTGACCATGGTATTGGAATTTATGATGGAGTAATAACTTTAGAAGTAATAGGATATAAAAAAGATTATCTACTAATTAAATATCTAGGTAATGATAAAGTTTATGTACCAGTTGAAAAAATAAATACAATATATAAATATTCTGATCGTGATGGCATTAAACCTAAAATTAATAAATTAGGCAGTCCAACTTGGGAAAAAACGAAGAAAAATGTTAAAGAAAAAATTGCTGATATTTATGATGAATTATTAAAATTATATACTAATCGGATAAAAGAAACGGTTACTCCTTATTTATATTTTCCAGAAGAAATCGCATTTAGTAAAGATTTTGAATATACTGAAACAATTGATCAAATAAAATGCATAAATGAAATTGATGAAGACCTTTCTAAAGACATACCAATGGATCGTTTGTTATGTGGTGATGTAGGATTTGGTAAAACAGAAGTAGCTTTTAGAAGTATGTTTAAAACCGTAATGAATGGTTTTCAAGTTGCGTATTTATGTCCTACCACGATTCTGTCTAAACAACAATATGATGTAGCTATAAAACGATTTGCAAAATTCAATTTAAATATTAAACTTTTAAATAGATTTACTAACACTAAAGAAACCAAAAATATTTATAGTGATTTACAAAGTGGAAAAATAGATATTATATTTGGAACTCACCGCTTATTAAACAACAATATTAAATATTTTGATTTAGGGCTACTTGTTATTGATGAAGAACAAAGATTTGGTGTAATGCAAAAAGAAAAGATTAAAGCGATCAAAAAAAATGTTAATGTTTTAACTTTATCTGCAACACCTATTCCTAGAACTTTAAAGATGTCGATGTCCGGTTTAAAAGATTTATCAATTTTAGATACTCCTCCAGAAGATAGGTTTCCCGTTCAAACTTATGTGCTTGAGGAAAATGATATTTTAATTAAAGATATAATTTATAAAGAAATGTCTAGAAATGGTCAAGTGTTTTTATTATATAATAATGTTAAAAAAATAGAAGATATGTACTTTAGAATAAAAGAATTAGTCCCAGATGCTAAAATTAATTATGCTCATGGGCAAATGAATAAAACTCAATTAGAAACAATAATTGAAGATTTTATTATGTATGAATTTGATGTTTTAATATGTTCTACTATAATCGAAACGGGAATTGATATTCAAAATGTTAATAGTTTAATAATTATTGATGCTCAAAATTTTGGTTTAAGTCAATTATATCAATTAAGAGGTCGAGTAGGTAGGGGAAATAAAATTGGTTATTGTTATTTGATGTATAATAAAAATAAAATGTTAAATGAAACCGCAATTAAAAGATTAAAAGCCATAAAGGAATTTACTGAGTTAGGAAGCGGATATAAAATTGCTTTAAGAGATTTATCTATAAGAGGGGCAGGCGATTTATTAGGAAGAGAGCAAGCTGGTTATATAGATTCGGTAGGATTTAGTTTATATACTCAAATGCTTAAAGAAGTTGTAGCTGAAATTAAAGGAGAAAAGATTACTAATCAAGATGAAAAACAACCATTATTAACAATAGATACTCATATATCTTCTGATTATGTGGCTGATGAAAATATTCGTATAGAAATTCATAATTTAATAAATCAAATTGAAGATCTTAAATCTTTAAAAGAAATAAAATCTGAAATTGAAGATAGATTCGGAATTATTGATAATAAAATCGAAGTATACATGTATGAAGAATGGTTTGAAAAATTAACTCAAAAATTAAATATTAATAAATTAATTCAAACAAAAGAAAAAATAGAAATATATTTACCTCAAGATTTATCATCAAAAATTAATGGTGAAAAATTATTTCTTCAAACATATAATATTAACGAAAATTTTAAATTAAAATATCAAAGAAATAGTATTATAATTAGTCTAAAAATTAATAATGATAAAAAGCATTTTATATATGATTTGGTAAATTTATTATTAGCGATTAAATCTCATATTGAATAAAAACAAAAAAAAGAAGCACACTAAATTTATAAGTGGTGTAGAAAATGAATGAAAATGGATATATAAGAAAAATAGATGAACTAGGAAGAATAGTAATACCTAAAGAATTAAGGCAAAGATTAAAAATTCAAGAGGGCGAAAATTTGATTATTAATTGTATTGATAAAAACATTAAAGTATCAAAATTTTCTTATGTAGTTAATAATATAAATTTTATTAAAAAAATAGGTGATGCTTTTAGTTTGGCTTTTAATTATAATATAATAATTACTGACTTAGATAATATTATATATAGTAATAAAGAATTTAAAAATTTAAAATTAAATAATTCACTGAACGAAATATTAAAAACAAATGATTCAATTGATTATAAAAAAATAAAAATTAATAATGAAATCACATTAAATGGTAATATATTTATAGCAGAAATTATTGTTTTATCTACTATGATTGGTATTGTCATTATTTATACATCAGAAGATATTAATTTATTAGCTTTTTCTAAATTTATAGCAAATGCAATAAGTGCTCATATTGAATATATTTAAAATTTTATAACTTATAAGAAACAGCTGTTATTTATGTGGTAATAATTACCATTTACATAACAAACCGTTAAAACGTATAATTATTTTTGAAGATCAGTAAATTAGCATTATTTTTCTTTTTAAGAGGTGTATATTGATGATGAGTGAAGACGGATATGTGAGAAAAATAGATGAATTAGGAAGGATAGTAATCCCTAAGGAGTTAAGGCAAAGGTTAAAAATTCAAGAGAGCGAAAATTTAATTATTAATTGCGTTGATAAAAACATTAAAATATCTAAATTTTCATATGTAGTTAATAATATAAATTTTATAAAAAAATTAGGGGATATATTTAATATAATATTTAAATATAATATTATAATTACTGACTTAGAAAATATTATTTATAGTAACAAACCATTTAATAATTCAAAACTTGATTCTAAAATAATGAAAGATGTAGATGAGCTAAAAAGATTTAAAAACATAAAAATTAATAACGAAATTATTATTAATGGCAATATATTTGCAGAAGAAATTATAGTCTCATCTACTGTTATTGGTATTGTTATTATCTATACTTTAAAAGAAGATGATTTATCCTTGCCAACAAAATTTATTTCTAACATCATAAGCGCGCATATCGAAGTCATTTAATAATAATATAGATAATTAAATTATTATTAAAATTAAACTAATAAATTTAGTTTTTTCTTTTTTTATATTATAATATAATAAAAAGAAGGTGAAATAATGTATACTGATACCCACTGTCATATATTTTCAAGTGACTATGAAAATATAGATATTATTCTAAAAAATTTAAAACCAGACAATATAAAAAGAATAATAATTAATGGTTTTGATTATAAAAGCAATAACGAAGTAATAAAATTAATAAATAAATATAAAAACGTATATGGTGCTTTAGGTATTCATCCTAATAATATTAAAGATTATAATGAAAAAACCATAAATCATATTATTAATAATATTAATCATCCTAAAATAATAGCAATTGGAGAAATTGGTTTAGACTATTTTAGAAATAATAATAACAAAAGTAACCAAAAATCTCTTTTAATATCTTTATTAAATATTGCCAAAGATTATAATAAACCGGTAATTATTCATAATCGACAATCAACAGATGATTTATTAAAAATATTAAAAGAATATAAAACTAAAGGGATAATCCATTCATTTTCAGGAAGTTATGAAACAGCCATTGAATTTATTAAATTAGATTATAAATTAGGTATAAATGGTATTCTTACTTTTAAAAACAGTAAATTAAATGAAGTCTTAAATAAAATACCTATTAATAATATTTTATTAGAAACAGATTCACCATATATAACACCTGAACCACACAGAGGTAAGCAAAATGAACCAAAATATATTAATTATATTGCTAAAAAATTAAGCAAAATATATAATTTATCAGAAACGGAGTTGTCTTGTCATTTGGAGAAAAATTTTCATTCTCTTTTTGACATTGGAGCCCGAAAATGATAAAATAATTTTATGGTGAATAATATGAAAAGTATTAACAAAAAAAATATTAATAAATTCATTAAAGCAATTATTTTAATTACTTTCTTATTATCATGTAATCAAGTATACATACCTAAAGCAGAAAGTAAAATTTCAAATGAAAACCTAAATAAAACTTTAGATTTGCATGCAATGGCTATCAAATATGATGAGATTGTGCAAAATGATTTGTATACTCCCATAGATACTTATAACGGAGACCTAACAGGATATGTTGCTGATTGCCCATTATGTGGGGGAAGACTTGGTTGTACTGGCGAGGATGTTTTAACAAATCGTATAACAACTCATAATGATAATGATTATGGAATTGTTAAAATTGTAGCATCATCTAAAAATTTACCATGTGGATCAATTATTCAATTTTCTCTTCCTACTGTATCAAATGAAAAAATAATAGCAATTGTTCTTGATGGAGGGGTTATAGGAACTTCTATTGATTTACTAGTTGATAATGAAGAATATGCTAAAAGCAACATCGGTAGAAAACAAATAAGTTATGATGTTTTACGATTAGGATATGAAAGATAGTATTTCTATCTTTTTTTATGATAAAATATTAATGTGATGGAAATGAATAAATTTAATTTTAAAAAAAAATATGGTCAAAATTTTTTACAAGATGTTAATATAATTAATAAAATAATAAATGAAATTTCAGTATTAGAAAATGATTTAATTATTGAAATCGGAGCAGGCAGTGGTAATTTAACATCTAAATTAGTGCAATTAAATACAAAACTTATTGCTTATGAAATAGATTTAGAAACTGAAGATTATTTAAATATGTTAAAATCAGATAACCTAAAAATAATATATGATAATTTTATAAAAAGAGATATAAACAAAGATTTAAAATATTATCCATATAATGACTTGTATATTGTTGGAAATTTACCTTATTATATAACAACATTAATTATAAAAAAAATAATAGTGAGTAATTTAAAACCAAAAGAAATGATTTTTATGGTTCAAAAAGAAGTTGCTGATAGATTTGCAGCAAAACCAGGAAATAAAGAATATGGTTATATAACAGTATATCTTAATTACTACTTTGAAATTCACAAAATATTTAATGTTAGTAAAAATTCTTTTGTACCGATTCCTAAAGTAGATAGTTCGGTTATTAAATTCGTATCCTCAAATAAATATAAAGCATTAAATGAAAGCAAATTTTTTACTTTGCTCAAGGATTCTTTTCAATATAAAAGAAAAACCTTATTAAACAATTTAAAAAAATATAATAAAGAAATCATTGAAAAGATATTATTAAAAAATAATATTAAATTAAATATCAGAGCTGAACAGCTGCCAATCGAAATATTCATAGAAATATCAAATGCTATATAGCATTTTTTTTATTAATAAGAATACATTTATTAAGGTGAACTTATGAAAATAAAAAAAGGAGATTATGTTACGAGAAAAAGCTATGATCATGATACTATATTTAAAGTTCTTAATATTCAAGGTGATATATGTTATTTAAAAGGTGTTGACGTACGTTTATATGCAGATAGTATGATAACTGATTTAGTAATATATAAAAATAAAAATAATGATAATTTTGATGAAGTTGCTGAAGATATAGAATTATTAGATCGGAGTGAATATTTTTTTATGCCTGCTAAAATATTACATTTTGATGGCGATGCCGAATATTTACAGCGATGCTTAAAATTTTATAAAAAAGTTAAAATTAAAGCTGTGGGTAAAGTTGTAAAAGAAGAATTATTACCTTCAAAAATATATAAATATCTTCAAGAATATCGCCCTGATATAGTTATAATAACAGGACATGATGCATATTATCGAAAAAAAGGAACTCAAGATGATATAAATAATTATAAAAATTCAAAATATTTTTGTGATTCGATAAGAGTAGCAAGAAAATATGAAAAAAGTCATGATAAACTAGTTATAATAGCAGGTGCATGTCAAAGTAGTTATGAAGACTTAATAAGAAATGGAGCAAATTATGCTTCGAGTCCTAAAAGAGTAAATATCCATGCGCTTGATCCTGCGATAATAGCTTCTACAATAGCTCTAACGGAAAAGAACTCCCCGGTAGATTTATTAGAAACTCTTTCGAAAACGAAATATGGTTCAAATGGAATGGGGGGAATAAAAGGAAATGGTCTTATGTTCGTGGGGTATCCTAGATGATTGATAAAATAAAAAGTGATATTTCAAATCATTTTAATAAAGAAGTAAAAATTATATCCAAAGAAAATAGAAATAGAAATGAAATATTTTTTGGTAATATTGTTGAAATCTATTCCCATATTTTTATAGTAAGTAATGGAATTGAAACAAAAAGTTATAGTTATTCTGATATTCTTGCTAGAGATGTGCAAATAACATTTCTATAAAAAGTTGAATTTCAAAGTAAATGCAATATTTGTTGCAATTTTATAAATAATAATATAAAATGTTAATAAGTGGGAATTTTTAGAAGGAGTGAAGTATGAAGATCACATCGGTAAGTGTAAGAAAAGTAGAAAAGGAAGGCTCTAGAATGAAGGGCATTGCTTCTGTACTACTAGGTGATGCGTTCGCTGTTCATGATATCCGGATTATTGAAGGAGACAACGGATTATTCATAGCAATGCCAAGTCGAAAAACAGCAACAGGAAACTATAGAGATATAGCTCATCCAATTAACCCTGAAGTACGTAAACAGTTTGAAGATGCTATTCTTGAAGAATATAAAAATATCGAATAAACCGCTATAGCGGTTTTATTATGTTTTATTCATAAAAATTTATACTATTACATAATATTATATAGGAGGAACTATGGATAAAATGATTGATGTACCAGCTTTCACACATGTAGTAAAAATAAATGACAGAAAAAATATCGTAATAAGTGGAATAAAAAAGATAATTAGTTTTGATGATAAGGAATTCTTATTAGAATCGTCTTTAGGTAATATTATAATAAAAGGAAGTACTTTAGAGATGATAAAACTTGATACATTAGAAGGAAACGTTTCTATTAAAGGAAAAATTGATAGTTTTATGTATACAGATATAGTAAATAAGGAAATTTCGATTATAAGCAAATTATTTAGATGAAACAGTTTATATTACTATTAATATCATTTTGTTACGGTAGTTTTAGCGGTTTTTTATATTATTTATTATATAATAAAACTTCATACAGGTTTTTAACATTAATTTCAAAAACAACTTATTTTATAATAATAACATTATTATATATTATTTTAATATATATATTAAATAATGGTTCTATTCATTTATATATGAAAATATTACTTATTGGAGGTTTTGTATTTACATTAAAATGTCAAAAATATGTAAAAAGGTTGATCAATAGTAATATAATCACGTAACTCTTTAAAATTAATGTTATAATCGTATTGCGGAGCGTGGATATTATGAAAACTATATCAAAAAAAGACAAACGCAGATTTTTTATATGGACTCTATTAATAACAGTAATAGTTTTATATTTAAGTGTCTTTACATTTAATTATTGGAATAAAATATTAAAAAACGTTCAATTAAAGGAAGAATTAAAAATAAAATATGAACAATCTTTAGCAGAAGAAAAAAAATTAAGTAGTGAAGTAACTAAACTACAAGATCCTAATTATGTAGCCAAATATGCTAGAGAAAAGTTTATGTATTCAAAAGATGGAGAAATTATTATTAGAATTACTGAAGATTGATATTTTGATTGAAATATGCTAAAATATTAGTACGGGGCCGTTTTTGGTTTCGACAGAATAATTAAAATATTGTTTGCAAATGGTTGCTGTCCTAAACAGCACAGTTTATTAAAAATAACTGACAAATTTAATTTTAACAAAGCTCTTTCATACGCTTAATAAGCTTTAGAGCACTATTATTTTACTAGTCTCACAAAGTAATATAATAGTTTATAATAGTGAGATATAATTATAAACGTTTTATTTATAATTGAAACATTTAAAACTTAGCTAAAGTTTTTTTGTTAGATTTTAATACTTTAGTGAAATAACAATCTAAATATATTTGTAGACGGCAATATTTTTATGTTTTGGACAGCAGTTCAATTCTGCTCGGCTCCACCAAATGGAATTTTTACAACTCATTGAGTTGAACATAGAATCCCACCAACTAAAATGGTGGGATTTTGTTATATACAAAGATAAAAATAAGGAGGATTATATGGAATTGTATGTAGCAAAAAAATCGAAATATGCAATGAAACAAAGGAAACAATATAACAGATAGTTGATGAAGAAAAAAATGCACCTATAGTAAGAGAAATATTCCGGCTATATATTGAAGGTAAAAATCAAGGACAAATAGTTGTTGAAGAAATACTTAATAACCATAATCATAAAATAACTTATAAATCATTAGGGAAATTGAAGCAGACTGCGTAGAGGATAATGAGTCTTCACTAAAAATTTTTAAGAAATTAGGAATGAAATTTGAGAGAAAATTTAGATAATCACGCTATAACAAAAGGCTTAATAAATACTTTAATGTTGTTTTTTATGCGATAACTTATTTTTAATTTATATTTATGGAATCGCTAATAATATTAAATTTTTTTCTATATTTTTATAACTAATACTTAAATTAAGGATTTTTTATAAAAACATTTGCTTAATTAAATAAAAAAAGATATGATATAAGCAAGGAGGTAAATTATGAAAGGCAAGTTAAAAAATTTAATAATAACACTAATTGTAGTTTTAGTTTTATTATTACCAATATTAATAGATTATTATGGTGATAAATCTTTAGAAATGTTGACTTATGATAACTATATTACAGAAGTGGAATCTGGTGTATCATCTATAATATATTATGGCGATACGGAAAATGATGATTTTAAAAATATATCAAAAACATTATTATCTATGAATAAGAAATTTGATATAAACGTAAAAGCTTTAAATTATAATGACTTAAATGAAGATCAAATAGTAGAATTACTTGACCAAGAGGAATTAAAAGATTTAAAAACAGGATTAATATTTGCTAAGCATAGAGCAGTTGAATACATCCATGATGGGGATGTTGATCAAAAAAATTTAGAGGCATTAATAAACAAATATTTTAATAATGTTATACTTGAAGATGAAATAGCATATAAAAAACCAAAAGATGCTAATGCTTATAAAAAAATTATTAATAGTAAAAACATTGTTATGACAGTTTTTGGAAGAAGTAATTGCACTTGGTGTGTTGATTTTAAACCAGTATATAATGACATTGCTAATAAACACAAAATTAATGTGTATGTTTTCGAATCAGATTTAGATAATGAAGAAGAATATGAAAAAGTAATGAAACTAGGATTGAAAATACCTAAGAATTGTACTGATACTGGAAAAGCTGAAGACTTAGCTGATGGTTTCGGAACTCCGCTTACATTATTTACAAAAAATGGTAAAGTAATTGACTGTATTAGTGGATACTTACCAAGAAAAAGTTTAGAAGCTAAACTTAAGTCAGTTGGAATGATAGAATAGATAGGAGAAATAATATGTCTCAAACATATAAAATGGTAAAGGAATTTAAAATGAAATATCCTTTTACAATCACTTGGTGGAGGTTAAAAGCCCATTCTAAATTAGTAGATAAATATTTAAATCCAGATGAAAAAATATTATATGTCTTCGCTGGACAAAATGATAATAGTCATTCTAGTATATTAAATACCGCAGTTTTAGCATTAACTAATGAAAGAATTATAATCGCTCAAGATAGATTAATAATAGGTTATAAACTATCTTCTGTTACCCCGGATTTATATAATGATGTAAGTGTAAATTCTGGATTATTATGGGGCGTAGTAAAGATAGATACCGTAAAAGAAATAATTTATTTTTCTAATCTGTCAAAAAAATCTTTGCCAGAAATACAGAATAATATTTCACGTTATATGAGTGAGGCTAAAAAGAGATTTATCAAAAAAGAAGATTCTAACTGAATTTTCTTTTATTATAGTTAGGAGATTTATGAAAAAATTATATAGATTAATTACAATTATTATTATATCATTTCTGTGTTTTCTTTTTATTATATATACTCCTAAAAACTATACTATTAATTATAAAATAAAAGAGTATTATGTTGAAGAAAGTTTTGTTAATGATAAAGAATTATATAAAATCATTATTAACTATAATAATAAAAAATTCCCTTTTTTAATTGATATTGATTATAATATTAATAGAAAAATTGTTAAAGATATTTATGCTAAAAAAAATAAAAATAATATTTGTTTATTAATTAATATTAGCGATAAAAAATATCAGTCGTGTTATAAAAAAGATGTACTTATCGATTATAGATTATTGACATCAAAAAATAGTAATAAAGAAATAATTGATGAGTATAATTCAAACAAAATTTATAATTATAATAATTTAAAATTTTATATTTGGAATTATAAAGGCTATTATTATATAAGCAAAGATAAAAAACAAGTTATTAAAATTTTAGAAAAGGACGAATATGATAATTTATTATCTTATCAGTTTAAAAATTATTTAATTACTCCAAACTACGATGAAGACTATTATTTTTCAGAGTTATTAATCATTAATAATAAAGATTTAGAAATAAATAGTATTAATTTAAATAATGAAATATCATACTCATCATTAATTTTAGGGGATTTTAAAAATGATGTTTACTTACTTGATAAAAAAAATATATTACAATATAAAATAAATATTAAAAAAAATTCCGTTAAAATAATTAGTTCTAAAGATAAGGACGGTATTATATATAATGACGAAAAAGAAGAAAAGATGGCGCTTAAGAAAATTATAAATAATAATTTAAAATTTACTAAAAAGTCTAAATATAATTATAAAATAATAGAAAACAAATTGTATTTAGGAATTGATAATTATAATATTTTAATATCAAATAATGAAGTAAAGGAAATTGTAAAAATTAGCGATGATAAAATATATTATATATCAGAAAACTCTTTATATGAATATTCACCTAATAAGGGAGAAATTAAATTAATTGAAAATAAAGAATGGGATTTTAATTATAAAAACAAAATATTTATATTTAATTAACAAAGTGCCCAATTTAGAATATTCTATATTAGGTGATAAAATGGAAATGTTTAATATTAATGCAGATGATTCAATAGAAGAAGTAAAATACTTTGAATATTATACCCTAAAACAGAATATGACTTTATTTGAACTAGCTAAAAATAAAAATGTTAATCCAAAATTACTTGCAGTATTAAACGGATTAGAAACAGACGATTTTTTACTTAAAAATCAATTAATAATGATCCCTAAGAATAATTATTCATATTATATAACAAAAGAAGGAGACACTTTAACTACAGTGGCAAAAACATTTAATACATCAACAAATAATTTAATGAAGAATAATAAAACAATATATTTAACTGAAGGTCAATTAGTAGTAAATAAAATATAAAAAAATAATACTTTATTTTTTTTTATATTGTTTAATAGACTTAAATTAAGCAATTTGATACAATAATAAAATAAGGGTGATAAATTGTGATATTAAAGAAGCCATATGCATTTTTAATTAAGTATTTTAAATTAATACATATTATTTTAGCTATATTAATAGGTTATATAATAAAAGGTTATTCAAATATAACTGATTTTTTTGTATCTTATACAAAGTCAGATGCTTCTTATACAATTACTAGTGTCACTCAATATATAAATCCATTTATTTATTTAGCTTTATTAATCATAATTATTTTTTCTCTAGCAATGTTTATATTAATGAGAAAGAAAAAGAAACCTACTTTATTCTATATAATTACATTTGTTTACTATTTAATATTAATGATTTCCGTTTTAATAGCCAGTAATGTAATAGGATCTTTAGTTGAAGCTTCACTAAGTCAACAAACAATACGAGTATTTAGAGATATATATCTAATAATTTCCGTTCCACAATATTATTTTATTGTAATGAGTATAATACGAGGTATTGGTTTTGATGTAAAAAAATTTAATTTTAGCAAAGATTTACAAGAATTAGAAATTAAAAGTGAAGATGATGAAGAATTTGAATTTATAATAGGTGAAGACTCATATTTATATAAAAGAAAAATTCGTAGGTTTCTTCGGGAAACAAAATATTATATTTTAGAAAACAAATTAATGATTAGTATAATATCAGGAGTAATTTTTATACCGTTGTTTATATATTTAATTATTAATTCAAATATTATTAACAACATATTTGGTAGTGCTAGTAATATTGGCAATTTTACTATTGATTTAAAAGAAGCTTACGAAACTCAATATGACTATAATGGTAATTTAATTAATAAAAATAAAAAATATTTAATATTAGATATGATTGTTACTAATAAAAGTAATAAGCCTCAAAAATTTGAAGAAACAACATTTTTTCTAAAAAGAGGTAAAAATTTTTATTATAATAAGCCTTCCTTAAGGAATTATTTTATCGATATTGGAAAGGCATACACTAATGAGAATATTGCTAGTGATGCTACCAAAAATTTGATATTTGTTTTTGAAATTGAAAATAAATTTAGTTTTAATAAATATTATTTAAATATTTTAAAAGAAATTACTTATAAAGATAACCAAGAAGTTTATAATTATACTAAACTTAAAATTAAACCTATAGTAATGAATGAATCACCTAAAAGAGTTGAAAGGCAAGAAAAAGAAGTAATTCGATTAGGCAAAAATTTATTTAATGATTCAAATATAATATTGAGCAATATTGAAATAATCCCTTCATATGAGTATACTTATGAATTGTGTAAAAATAATATATGTAAGGAATATATTGATGTTATAAAACCTCAAGATTCAATTAATCAAAATTTATTGATTATAACATATAAAACTAATTTATCTAAAGGAATTGGAATCAATAATACTATAAAAAATAATAGTGATTTTTTTGATAAGTTTTTAAAAGTAGAATATACTTTAAATAATAAAGAAATTGTTAAAAGTTTTGCATCAAGAACATATAATAATATTGAAAATAAGGTTTTTATTGATTTGCCAAAAGTAATTGTGGATAAAAGTAAATTAAATATAATGATAAACACAAGAAATAATCATCATTTTATAAAGTATGAGAGTTAAGATTGAAAAGATCATTTATTTTTGTTATAATCTTTTTGCACGGGGCTTTAGCCAAGTGGTAAGGCGTGGGACTGCAACTCCCTGATCACCGGTTCAAATCCGATAGGCCCCTCCAAATATGTTTTATATAAATCGTGAAAATAAAAGAAAAATTCACGGTTTTTATTTTTTAAAAAAATAGATATGATACATTTTAAATTTAGTATATAATTATATATAGTGATAGATATAAGTGAAAAAGTTAAGCAAGTAATAAAACAAGATGAACACGTAATATATTTTTGTAATGCTGTTATAGGTAAAATTGATAAACAGCTAATAAGATTTTTAATTGGCTTTGTACTTTTAACCGTTTTTTTTACTATACCCTTAGTTTAAACATTGTCAAAGGAATAATATTTCTTTTAATTGTATTGCTATTTATTATATTATAAATCTATGGTTTTATTTATAATCTTGTATTAAGAGATAAAAAAATTTGAAATAATGAATATATAGTTACTCAAAAAAGAATAATAATATATAATTCTGAGACTGACAGATTATTAATTAGTGATATAAGCAAAATTAATGTTGCAATGATTTCTCGTGAAAAAATTAAATGAAGACGATATCTATGGTGAATTATATTTGCACGTTAAATCAAATCCCAATCCTGACCTTAATAATGCTAATAATATGGCATTGAAAGGTGTAAAAAACCCTAGAGAGTTATTAGATCTAAT
>JAQVVC010000050.1 GCA_028699175.1 Bacilli bacterium
AATTATTAGATTTAGTTGAAATGGAAATTAGAGAATTATTAGGAGAATATGGATTCGATGCTGAATGTCCTATTATAAGAGGATCAGCTTTAAAAGCATTAGAAGGCGATGAAAAATATGTTAAATCAATAGAAGAATTAATGGCTGCAGTAGATGAATATATTGATACTCCAGTAAGAGATACTGAAAAACCATTCTTAATGAGTATTGAAGATGTCTTTACTATATCAGGCCGTGGTACTGTTTGTACTGGTCGTGTTGAACGTGGCCAAGTTAAATTAAATGATGAAGTAGAAATCGTTGGTTTAAGAGATACTAAAAAAACAGTAGTTACTGGTATTGAAATGTTTAGAAAATCATTAGATTATGCTGAAGCAGGAGATAATGCTGGGATATTACTTCGTGGTATTAGTAGAGATGATGTTGAACGTGGCCAAGTATTAGCTAAACCAGGAACAGTAAAACCTTATAAGAAATTTAAGGCTGCTGTTTATGTATTAAGCAAAGAAGAAGGCGGACGTCATACTCCATTTTTCTCAAATTATAGACCACAATTCTATTTTCGTACAACAGATGTTACTGGTGTAATTGAACTTCCTCAAGGAGTTGAAATGGTAATGCCAGGTGATGATGTTAATATGACTGTAGAATTAATTAGTCCAGTAGCTTTAGAAGCTGGTACTAAATTCTCAATTCGTGAGGGTGGACGTACAGTAGGCGCTGGTACTGTATCTGAAATTATAGGATAGTAAACTTAAGATTAATTCTTAAGTTTTTTCTTTATTTATATCAAAATAGATAGTATTATTATAATAGGAGAAAATATTATGAACAATAAAAATAAGATTTTAAACTTAGTAAATAGTCAAAATAGGCCTACTAGATTAATATTATTTTTTTTAGCATTATTTTTTACTGCCATAATTTATAATCTTATTTTAACACCTAATCAATTAATCATAGGTGGAACGTCAGGCTTAGCTATAGTAATTAATGAAATAACTGGCTTGAGTATAGTAGCATTTTTATATATCACTACAGTAATATTATTTATATTAAGTCTTTTTCTTTTAGATAAAAAAACCACCTTTAAAGCCTTATTTGGATCTTTATGTTTTAATACTATGGTTACTATTACAAATCCATTAGTTCAATATATAAATATTGATTTTAATAGTACCTTTATGATTATTTTGCTTGCTGCTGTAATAAATGGTATTACTAGTGGCATAATATATCGTACTGGATATAATACTGGTGGTAGTGATATTATAATTACTATATTACATCGTTACTTAAAAATACCTATGGGAAAGGCATCAACATTAACTAATATATTTATAATAGGGTCAGGTTTGATTGTATTTGGACCTACTAAAACATTATATGCTTTGTTTATATTATTACTTGGAAACTATATTACAGATATTATATTATTAGGAATTAAAGATTTTAAGATGTGTTTTATAAAGTCTAAAAATATAAATAAAATATCACATCATCTAATAAATAAAGTAAATATTGGTATAACTGAAATGAGTAGTAATAAAGTACCTGTTTTATTAGTAATAGTACCTACTGATAAGTATTATGGATTTAAACATATAATTAAAAATATGGATAATAAAGCTTTTATATTAACCATTAATTGTTATGGAGTAACAGGAGGATATAAAAAACAATTAATATCTTTTTAAAGATTGGTCTTTATGTTATAATGTTTTGGTAAGGCGTGATAATAGTGGAAAAGGAAATAGAAGTATTAAATTTAGATTCTTCCTCAATAGAAAAAACTGAAGAAAAATCAATTGAAACTTTAAATATATCTAATGATAATATAAGCATATTAGATAATTATGGCGAAAATTTAACTGAAAAAAAATATTTAACTGATCCAGCAATTGGCCGAGAAAAAGAAATAGATCAAACAATTTTAGCTCTTATTTCTCCTGAAAAAGGAGCTTTATTAGTTGGTAAACCTGGAATAGGAAAAACTGCAATTGTTGAGGGATTAGGTTATCGAATTCAAAAAGAAATGGTTCCAAAAGCTTTAAAAAATTGGCAAATTATTAAAATTAATATAACTAGTTTATTAGGTACGACTATGGCGGGCGGTAATACGGAATCAAGAATTGAATTATTGATTCAAGAATTAAAATCAAAGGATCAAACCATTTTATTTATTGATGAAGTTCATTTATTAGTTAATAAAGCAACATCAAATAATAATATTGATTTTGCTAATATGTTAAAACCAGGCCTTGATAGAGGGACAATTAAAATGATTGGTGCAACTACAACTGAAGAATATGAAACTTATATTTTACGTGATCGAGCTTTTTTACGAAGATTCCAAAAAATAGAAGTACTTGAATCAGATCCTGAAACAGTTGTGAAAATATTAATGGGAACATATCCGAAATTTGAAACTCAACTTAATGTTAAATTAGCATATACTGATTTTCAAAAAGAAACAATATTTAAATTCTTGGTAGATATGACGAGTGAATATAAAAGAGTCTATGAAATAGCTAGTAGGTATCCTGATATTTGTTTAACAATTTTAGCTAATGCCTTTAGTTATGCTGTATTTGAAAATGCTAAAGAAGTAAGAATAAAACATATTTATAAAGCAGTAACAAATGCTAAAAATATATATCCAGATGCCCTTAAAAAAGAAGTAGCTAAATTTAAAGATCTTTTTGCCGAAATGTTAGCAGATGAAAAAGTAGATTTAACTGAATTTTAAAAATACCTCTTTAAGAGGAATTTTTATTGTAATAATAGAATAGGAAATAATAATGAATGAAATAATAATAAGTGAATTAACAAAAGAATTAAATATCAAAAGTAAACAAATAGAAGCGGTATTAAATCTTCTTAAAGAAGGCGCTACAATACCTTTTATTGCTAGGTACCGTAAAGAAGTAACTGGAGCATTAGATGAAAACCAAATTGCTAAAATAGAAGAAAAATATAAATATTATTCTAATTTAATGGAAAGAAAAGAAGCTGTTATAAGACTAATTGATGAAAAAGGTTTATTAACTGATGAATTAAAAAATAATATTTTAGCGTGTTCGAAATTAGTAGATGTAGAAGATATTTATTTACCGTATAAAGAAAAGAAAAAAACTAAAGCTAGTGAAGCTATAAAGATGGGGCTTGAGCCTCTTGCTAAACTTATAATATCTTTTCCTACTGATGGAAATATGAATTCTATTTGTGAAATAGTATCAGTATCAAAAGAAGATGCAATAGACAATACTAGATATATTATTAGTGAATGGATAAGTGATAATGCTAGTTATCGTAAATTTATTAGAAATTATATTTTTAATAATGCTAGTATAGTATCTAAATTAAAAAAAGCTGCAATAGATGAAGCTAAAAAATATGAAATATATTATGACTTTAATGAAAAAATAAAATATACTAAAAATTATCGAGTACTTGCTATAAATAGAGGAGAAAAAGAAAAAGTTCTCCAAGTTAATTTAAGTTTTGATGATGAATATATATTTGGTTATTTAAAAAATAGAATAATTAAAAATCCCAAGTCTTTTGTATGTGATTATGTTGAGGAAGCTATAAAGGATGCTTTAAAAAGATTAATTTATCCAAGTATTGAAAGAGATATTAGAAATGAATTAACATTAATAGCAGAAGAATCGGCAATTGAAGTATTTAAAATTAATTTAGAAAATCTTTTAATGACAAGACCATTATCGGGATATCGCGTACTAGGTTTTGACCCGGCATTTAGAACCGGATGCAAATTAGCTAGTTTGGATGAAAAAGGAAATGTATTATCTATCGATGTAATATATCCTCATGAACCTAAAAATGATAAAGAAGGTGCTAAGAAAAAAGTATTAGAATTAATAAACAAATATAAATTAAATTTAATAGCAATCGGTAATGGTACAGCATCAAGAGAAAGTGAAGAATTTATAGCTAGTATTGTTAAAGATTTAAAAAATGTTTACTACTGTATTGTTAGTGAAGCAGGAGCATCTGTATATTCTGCTTCTAAAGAAGCCCAAAATGAATTTCCGAATTTAGAAGTTCAAGAAAGAAGCGCGGTTAGTATTGGAAGAAGAGTAGAAGATCCATTATCAGAACTAGTGAAAATAGATCCTAAATCGATTGGTGTTGGAGAATATCAACATGATGTAAATTCTAAAAATTTAACTGAAGGCCTTAATTTTATTGTAAGCAAAGTAGTGAATAATGTTGGGGTTAATATAAATACCGCTTCTGAATCAATTTTAAAACATATATCAGGATTAACTAAACCTATTATTAATAAAATTCTAAAATTTAAAGAAAAATCAAATTTTACTTCTCGTGAAGAAATAAAAAAAATAACATCAGAAAAAGTGTATGAACAATCAATAGGGTTTTTAAGAATTAATAATGGAATCAATCCTTTAGATAATACAGGAATTCATCCTGAAAGTTATGATTTGACAATCAATATATTAAAATATTTGAAACTTGATCTTAAAAATATTCAAACCATTGAATTTAAAGAAAAATTAAATAATGTTAATAAAGATGAACTTATAAACACATTTAATACTGATGAATATACACTAAATGATATTATTAAAGAATTATTAAATCCCGGATTAGATCCTAGAGAAGAAATTGTCCCTCCAATATTAAGAAGCGATATCTTAAAATTAGAAGATTTAGCCAAAGGAATGGAATTAAAAGGGACTGTAAGAAATGTTGCTTCATTTGGAGCTTTTATCGATATCGGCTTAAAAAATGACGGCCTTTTACATATATCTAAAATTAGTAAACAATTTATCAAACACCCTACCGAAGTATTAAGTGTCGGAGATATAATAACTTGTTATGTTGAAGATATAATGCTTGATAAAGGTAAAGTTTCATTAACGTTATTCCAAAATTAAAAAAAATATTGAAAAGTAAGTAAAATATGGTATAATATTACTTACTAATGCAGGTGTAGTTTAATGGTAGAGCCTTAGCCTTCCAAGCTAATGACGTGGGTTCGATTCCCATCACCTGCTCCA
>JAQVVC010000010.1 GCA_028699175.1 Bacilli bacterium
CAGCTTTTATTTTTACTATATCACCTAATTTAAGTCCTTCATCTAATGTAATTGATATTTCTTGATAACCACTTATTATTTTTTCATTTGAAAATGGTTTTACTAAATAACTTTGTTTACTGGCATTAACTATAACAGCATAAAATTCTATTTCTTTATTTTGATTTTCTATCATCCATAATATATAAGTAGCTATAAAGATTATTAAAACAGAAAATATAAGTAATAATAATGTTTTTTTATTCATCTTTATCACCTCGATTAGTAAATTTTATTATTACTGGGGTTCCAGTTAATTCAAAAGATTCTCTTATTTTATTTTCTAAATATCTTTCATAACTAAAATGAACTAGTTTTTTATTATTAACTAAAAAATTGAATTTTGGAGGTTTTGTTCCTTCTTGATGAACAAAATATATTTTTAATCTTCTTCCTTTATAACTTGGAGCTGGATGTAACGCGTATGCATCTCTTATGATATCATTAAGAACTGATGTTTTTATTTCTTTAGTAGCGCTTTCATAAGCTTTTAATATTTCAGGCATTAAAGTATGTATCCTAGCTTTTGTTAATGAAGATAAAAATACGATACTAGCATAAGGTATAAATTGAAAATTATTCCTTATATCTTTGATCCATTTTTTCATTTCTAGATCTTTATCTTTTATTAAATCCCATTTATTTACTACTAATACTATTGCTTTTCCAGCATCAAGAGCATAAGATGCAATATGTTTATCATGTTCAATTATTCCATCCCCAGCATCAATGATTAAAACACAGACATTAGATCTATCAATAGCTTTCAAGCTTCTTATTAAACTATATTTTTCGATTTGTTCGTATATTTTACCTTTTTTTCTCATTCCGGCAGTATCGATAACAATATAATCATTTTTTTCATAACTGAACCTTGTATCAATAGCATCTCTTGTTGTCCCAGCTTCATTTGATACTATAACTCTTTCTTCATTAAGTAAAGCATTTATTAATGAGCTTTTACCAGTATTGGGTCTTCCGATAATACTAAATTTTAAGATACTTTCATCTTCTTCAGTCGTATAAGGATTAAAATCTTTGGTAATTTCTAAAAGTAATTCATTAATACCACGATTATGTTCTCCACTTACTGGTATATAGACATCAAAACCTAATTCATAATAATTATAAATGTTATTATCATGTTTTTTATCATCTATTTTATTAACTACCACAATTATTTTTTTATTTGTTTTCTTTAGTTTATTCGCAATCAATAAATCATTACTTGTAACTTCCGTTTTTCCGTCAATAACAAAAACAATAACATCTGATTCATCTATTGCCAGTTCTGCTTGCATCTTAATACTTTGATTAAATTTTTCTTCCCCTAAATCAATTCCTCCAGTATCAATTAAATGAAAACTTTTATTTTCAAAATTAACAATTCCATAAATGCGATCTCTAGTAACTCCAGGTAAATCATCAATAATAGCCTTCTTCTCTTTTATTAATCTATTAAAAAGAGTTGATTTCCCTGAATTGGGTCTTCCAATTAAACATACTGTTTTTCTCATATAATCATTCCTTAAACTTATATTATTAGCATACTAAATTATTGATAATAAAGCAAAGAAAAACCTTAATATTAAGGATTTTTTTGTAAAAGTTAAAAATCAAAAAATTAATTAATTGGATCTTTTTCAATTGTTATAGAAACAATTTTTTTAGTTATAATATTATAATTAATGAATAAAAGAGTTCCGTTTAAATTTTGACTTTTATTTCTTGGATCAATTATCTTATCTGCTTCATCATAATCATAATAACCTTCCTCGGCTAATTGTGATAAAACCATAGAATAAGATTTAATATCACCATCTTTAGTTATATATTCAATATTAGTTTTACAATCATCACTTCTTGAAGATATATCTATTTTATCAAACTCACCATTTTTAAAACAAATAATTTTATCAAAAGACCATAATTTAGCACTTTGCACGGCAATATCTAATTTTGTTGAATACATCTTTTCATTTGTTTTTTTAGCAATACCTTGTGATGTAGGTATTGCTATTACAACTATCATACTTATTATTACAATAACTGCTAAAATTTCTACTAAAGTAAAACCTTTTTTATTCATTTCCGGAACCTCCTCCAGAAATACTTCTATTTGGTTTTACTTCGACAATTTTAACATCACTAGTTAAAGCATCTACTTCAAAAATCATATCAATATTTCCTGTATCAAGATTCTTTCTTTCTATTTTATATTTATTATTTATTTTATTATCTCCTAATTGTTTATCTTCTTTAGCAATAAAAGTCATAATAATGAATGCTAAAATAAATAATAAATTGATAATTATTAATATCTTCATATATTCTCCTTTATGTTGCATATATTCTTAAATAAGTTAAAAATTTATTACTGGCAGCATCAACGGAATAGAAATCAAGATAATGTCATTCATCCGTTACCATTTAAATATAAATTATATAACTAATTTTCGCCATAAGCATTTACTGTACCATTCTTTTTATAATAAATAATTGTTATAGATTTTTCATTTAATGTCTTATTTTTATTTCTTGGATCAATTATTTTATTTTCATCATCATATTTAAAATATTGATATTTTGCTAAAAATTCCATTGTTATTGTACATATTTTTTCATCATCTGTTTCATATATACAATCTAAATCTTCACATGCTACAGGACAAGTTCCTTCTAAACAAGTAAAACATACATTATTATCTTCTCCCCATAACTTAGCCCCTTCACTTGCTAATTTTATTTTTGTTTGATAAGATTTTTCATTAATCTTTTTGGCAATACCTTGTGACGCAGGGATTGCTATTGATGTCATTATACCAATGATTGTTATAACTACTAAAACTTCTATAAGCGTAAAACCTTTTTTATTCATTATAATCACCTATCATAATCATTATACAATAAAAAAAAAGAATTTTAAACTTCTTTTTGTAATTCATTATTTATAATATCGTATATTTCGTCCCTACCCTTTTTAGTAATACTAGAAAAATATACTAATTGATCATTTTCATCTATATTAATAGACGATTCAATTGATTTCATAATCTTATCACGATCTTTAGGTTTTATTTTATCATATTTAGTAGCAACTATTGTTACTGGGATATTAAAGTGCTTTAGATATTTATACATAATATGATCATTTTCAGTTGGTTTCATACGACTATCTATTATCATAAATACTCTTTTTAAATTTTCTCGATGGGTTAAATATTCTTCAATCATTAATCCAAACTTCTTTTGAATAGTTTTATTTACAGCTGCATATCCATAACCAGGGACATCAACTAAATAAAACTCTTCATTACATAAATAAAAATTTAAAGTTTGAGTTTTTCCAGGCTTGCTACTTATTCTAGCATAGTTTTTTCTACCTAATAGTGAATTAATAAAACTACTTTTACCAACATTACTTCTCCCCACTAAAAGAAATTCTGGTTTATTAGGTTCGGGATATTGACTTGTTCTTACTGCAATAACACTTAAAACACTACTATCTATTTTCATATTTTCTCCTCACAATAGCATTATAATAAAATGTGTAAAAAATTGCAAATTAAAAGAGAAGTTATAGCAAATACTTAGAAATTAATATATAATTAAATTGGTGATTAATTTGCTATATCCTAATAATAATAAAAAAATTTATAAAAAAAAGATTGATTATGCTAATAGAGGGATGAAATTAGAAGCATTAATCAATGAAGCAAATGAATATTATAAAATAAATGATATCGCAATCATTTATAAAAAGCCGACTCCGATCACAATCAATAAAGTAAAATATGAAAGTGATAAGAAAATTTTAACCAAAGGTTTTTTTAAAAATAAATCCACCTTAGATTATGTTGGCTTATATAAAGGATATTATATTGATTTTGATGCTAAAAGTACCACGAATAAAACATCATTTCCATTAAATAATATTCATGAGCATCAAATTAAACATATTGAGAGTATAATTAAGCATGGCGGAATATCTTTTTTAATAATTGAAATGAATAAAGAAATTTATTTATTAAAAGGAATAGATTTATTAGATTATATAAAAAACAATAATCGTCATAGTATTCCATATAATTATATAAAAGAAAAAGGGTTTAATATTAAATTAAAGTATAGTCCTACATTGGATTATATAAAAATTATTAAAGATTATTTTATAGGAGGTAATTATGAAAAAGAAAAAAACAATCAAAAATAAAAATAAAATTCCTAATATTAATAAAAAGAAATTTCCTAAAAAAAATAAATTTCAAAATAAAAACATAGGTGAAAAATTATTAACTATATTTATGATAGGTTTAATAGCGATTACCTTAACTATTGTTGCTTTTATGCTTATTGTTATTATTGGTTCTCCTGATTTTTCAGAAGAAGCATTATATTCAAAAGAGTCTTCAATAATTTATGATATTGAAGGAAATGAATATGCAAGACTCGGTAGTGAAAATAGAAAAATTGTTACTTATGATGATTTACCTGAAGTGTTTATTGATGCTATATTAGCAACTGAAGATTCTAGATTTATGCAACATACCGGTGTAGATTTAGCAAGATTTTTAAAAGCATCTTTTGGTCAAATACTTGGTAATAGTGATGCTGGTGGTGCTTCGACAATAACAATGCAAATCGTAAAACAAAGATTTACTGATAATACTGCAACAGGTATCAAAGGCATTATAAGAAAATTTACTGATGTATATATGGCAGTATTTAAAATTGAAAAAAAATACACTAAAGAGCAAATTTTAGAATTTTATGTAAATATACCTTATTTAGGTGGAGGATCTCATGGTATAGAACAAGCTAGTCAAATTTATTTTAATAAACCAATTGGTGAGGTTACCCTTACTGAAGCCGCTACTTTAGCTGGATTATTCCAAGCGCCTGGTGCTTATGATCCATATATCTATCCAGAAAAAGCTGAAGCAAGACGTAATCAAGTTTTAAATTTAATGAAACGTCACAATTATATAACTGATGAAGAATGCGAACTTGCTAAAGCTATTCCAATTTCTACTCTACTTGCCAATGATGCAACGGCTGTAAATCAAGATCAAGGTATTATTGATACCGTTGTTGAAGAGGTAGAAACAAGAACTGGTCAAAATCCTTATTTAGTATCCATGAAAATATATTCAACATTCAATCCTAAAAAACAAGAAGTAATAAATAATATCTATAATGGCACTAGTTATAAATGGCCTAATGATGTATTACAAGCTGGAATTGCTGTTATAGATATTAAAACAGGAGGAATTACTGCTATAGGTGCGGGGCGTAATAAAGTCAGAAAATCAGGATTTAATTTTGCTACTATGATAGATAGGCACCCAGGATCAACTGCTAAACCTTTATTTGATTATGGGCCTGCAATAGAATATTTAAATTGGGGAACAGGTCAAATGATTATTGATGATGTTCATACATACAGTAATGGTATTAGAATTAAAAATTTTGATAATTCATATAGGGGAATAATGACAGCTAAAACTGCTTTAGCTTCTTCAAGAAATATTCCTGCCTTACAAACATTTCAAGCCGTACCTCAAATATATATAAATGAGTTTGTTACTGGTTTAGGCTTAACACCAGAATATGATTCAACTGGCTTTATTAATGAGGCTCATAGTATAGGCGGTTATACCGGAAGTAACCCTGTTCAATTAGCAGCAGCTTATGCAACATTTGCAAGAGGTGGTATATATATTGAACCACATTCATTTACTAAGATAGAATTTGTTAAAACTGGTGATACTTATATAGTAACTCCAGAAAAAAGAACCGTTATGAAAGATTCTACTGCTTACATGATTAACAATATTTTACGATTTGCAATAACAAATGGTCATGTTCCTGGTGGTAGTGTAAGTGGTACTGATCTTTGCGGAAAAACTGGTACATCAACAATCGATAGTGCTGTAAAAAAAGATTTAAAATTAAGAGGAGATGTAATTGGTGATTCTTGGGTTGTAGGATATTCTCCTGATTATGCGATAGCAACATGGGTAGGTTATGAAAAAATAACCAAAGAATACTACTTAACTAATAGTGTAGGATCTAGTACCCGTAATGCAATTGCAAGAAAATTAAATACTGGAATTTTAGAAAAAAATTCTAAATTTAAAAAACCATCTAGCGTCGTATCAGCAACAATAGAACTTGAAACTAATCCCGTCTTACTAGCAAGTGAATATACTCCAAGTAATTTAAAAAGCGTCCAATTATTTAGAAAAGGAACTGCGCCAAGTGAAACATCAACTAGATTCAGTAAATTAAATAACCCTTCTAATCTATCAGTAAAATATGAAAATGGTAAAACTACTCTTTCATGGAGTGCAATACCTGTTCCTGATGCTATTAATAGTGATTATTTAACCAAATATTTTAATGAGGGTTATGGGAAATGGGCTAATAAATATTTAAATCAAAGAATTAATTATAATGCGGGTAATATCGGAAATATAGGATATCAAATCTATATTAATACTGGAACAGGATTAAGAGATTTAGGCTGGACTTCAGCAACTACTTTTACTTATAATGAATATTTAAATACTAATGCTACATTCACAGTAAAATCTAGTTATTCAATATTTAAAAGTAATATGAGTGATGGTATATCTAAAAATATTGATATAGGTAATGCTATCAATGCTCAATTAACAATCGGAAATTGTGTTAATTTATCAAGTTATCAATCAATAATGAATTTAAATCAATCTTATATTAAAGTACTAGAATCAGGAATTGATATTACAAAAAATATTTTAATAACTAATGAATGTTACTTTAATAATAATAAAACAAATTGTGATACTATGACAAATGAAAATATTTATATTATTAAACCTACTATAAAATATAAGGGTGTCATTATACCTAATAATATTTCTTTAAATATTAACCCAAATTGTTAAAAAAAAGTCAGTTTAATTTACTGACTTTTTAAATTTATTATTAAAGTATAATTTTAAGTAAAATATATCATTCTTCATCTTCTAACCAATTATAATCAAATAATACTTTATTTTCATTTGGTTCTTTCTTTTTCAAATGATTATGCAAATCTTCCATACTTTTAAAACCTTTTTTATTCCATTCATATATAATTTTATCAATATATCTTAAATTACTTACACCATTAAATGTGGCTTCTTTTAAAGCACCAATTATTAATTCTTCACTTATACCTGATTTTAACCAAGCATTAATAATTTCAAATTCAATCGGACTTAGAGTTCTTCCAAATTCTTTTTCAAAAATATTGAAAATATTATTATTAATTTGTTTTTTAACATTCGTATTAATATCACTGACAATATATTTATATAAGTTGGACAAATCAATCTCTTCACATATAATTCCATTTTCATTTTTATTAATATTAATTGATATAATACCTTTGCTTGATAAAGATGAAAAAGCATCCATTATCTGTTTTTCTTCTAAACAAGTAATATTTTTAATTTCCGGAATATTGAAACTTGGTTTATCTTGATTTAAAAAATATATAATTAATAATAACTCGGAAGCATTAAAATTAAACTTATTAGTAATTTTAAAAATTTGAGTTTTAAAAATGTAATCTTTTTGTTTTACAATACCCTCTAATATAGTATTACTCATAATATCACTTCCATTTATTTAATATATATTTTTTCAAATTATCATAATTGTTTTCTAAACCATTATTTAATACTTGATCTAATAAATCATTAATTATTTCTTTTACTTGAGGAGATGGTTTAATACTTAAGATATCAAAAATATCTTTTGAATTAATGGCTAAATCTTTAGCTGATTTAACTTTTAAATCAGCATGCATTTTAGAAATGATTTTATAATCAATTCCTAAAATTTGTCCTGCAACCATTGATACATATAAATTATATTTAAAAAGAACATTATTATCAATTATTCCTTTTGAAATAATTTCCCGAATATTTTTTATAACTTCGGAACTACTTTTAGTAAAAACATAATTATCACTATAATCTATTTGAGCCCAAATACCTAGGACATCATTAACAACTTTTATATTATTATATTTTATTTCTAAGTCTTCTAAAAGATCTAATTCTTCTAACATTTTTAATCCTAAATCAGCATTTTTAGAAGAAAATATCCGATTAAGTTCTTCTTGTTTTCTTGTATAACTTAAAGTTTTAATTAAAGATTTATTATTATTAATGAAAGTTATTATTTCATTATCTAATTTAAAACCTAAAGTAATTGAAAATCTAATTGCTCTTAATATTCTTAATGGATCTTCTGTTAATTTTTTACTTGTATCACCTATTACTCTAATAAATTTATTATTTAAATCATTTAGTCCACCAAGTAAATCAATAATCTCTCCATCTTTATTCATACATAATGAATTAATAGTAAAATCTCTTCTTTGTAAATCAATAATTAAATCATTAATATATTCAATATTTAATGGTTTTCTTTTATCATAATTTGATTCACTTCGATAGGTTGTAATATCATAATTATATTTTCCATCATTTAAAGTAATACAACCATAATTAATATTACTGCCATTTTTATTAAAAATTTTAATAATATCTTTAGGTAAAGCATTAGTACATATATCTACATCAGTTGTATTAATATTTAATAAGGTATCTCTTACATAACCACCTACGACATAAGCTTCAAAACCATTTTTTTCTAATGTTTCTAAAACTTTTTTAATTTTAGAATTCACATACTCACCCAATAAATATTATATCATTAAATTATTATATATGGGAAAAATATATTTAATATAAATCTTTTTTAACATCTTCGTTTAGATTTAGACATACTTATTGCTGAACCTATCGCTCTACCAACATCAAATATGGTACTAATTAATTTAGCAATTGAATTTAGTAATGTTCCAGATATATTTATACCTCCAACTATTTTTAACATCTCGGCATTTTCTAATTTCATTAATTACACTTCAAAGGTCTTAAATACCCATCTACTATTCCAGCTAGTAAGGTAAGAAATGCACCAATTGCACCAGCAAGACCCCAAGATAGTTTTCCACCTTCAATATTTAACATTTCTTTATCTGTTAACATATTTATCCTTTCTAGCAATTAAATAAATCTTTTGATTAAAATTAATTTTTTCATCTTGATGACTAACATAAATTATGGTTTTATTTTGATAATATTTAAAAATATTAAGTAATATTTTTTTTCTAATTTTTTGGGATATTTCACTGAGTGATTCATCCATAATTAAAATATTAAAATCATTATATAAACCCCTTGCTATAATAATTTTTTGTTTTTCACCCCCACTTAAATTAATTAAGGAATTTATATTAGTATTATATCCATTCGGTTTATTTTGTATAATATCATTAAGAAAAGTAAGTTTTGCTATCTGATTAAATTTCAATTTATCATACTTTTTATCTAAGATAATATTATTTAAGATTGAATCACTAAATAGCTGACTATTTTGCTCAATATAACATATATTTGAACTAATTTTTATATTTCCGGTATAGTCATCATCTAATCCTGTAAAAAGGCCCAATAAAGTGCTTTTTCCACTTCCATTTAAACCTTGGAGTAATACTTTATCGCCGTTTTTTATTTTTAAATTAAAATTACTAAATATATTATTTATATTATTATGAGAATAACTTAAATTATTTACGACTATTTCTCCATCTTTATATTTATTAATATTATTTTTAATACTTTCTAAATCAAAGATACTTTTAATTCTTTTATAAATATCTTTAAAATATAAATAATTAGGTATGATATTAACAAAAAATTTTATACTTTCGATAAAATAATTATAGACACTTATATAAATTATCATCATCATATAATCATTATTTAATTGATAATAAATTATTAATATCAGTACTAACATTATTTCTTCTAAAAAGTTTTTAACTAATTCAATTTTATTTATTTTAAGATCAAGATTCAATTTGTTATTTAAATTATTATTAATACTTTTATTTATATTATTTATAAAATAACTGCTTTTCAATGCTTTAATTGTGCTTATTTTATTTAAGTATTCAATTACCAAATCCATAAGTTTATTATCAGAATCTATTACATTAATAATTTTGGTATAGATATCTTTATTTAAAAATATTATAACTACTAAATATATAAAAACTAAAGATAATAAAATTAAAGTTAAAGTACGATTTAAAATAAATAATAATATAAAAGAACCTATAAAAAATATTATATTTATAAATAACTCAATCACTACATTAGAAAAAAAATCTTTTATATTATGTAAGTCATTAATTCTATTAATTAAATCGCCAGGTTTTTTTAATTGCAAATATTTTAAAGGAAGATTAAAGATATGATTAATATAATTTTTTAGTAAACTATTATTTATATTTTTATTTAAATGAGACATAATAATATTTTTTAAATAATTTATTACTACTTTACTAATTAATATTATAAAAACCAAAAATATTAATTTATTATTTTTAATTAAAATTAAATTAAAATTGGACACTAGGGAGAAGATAATTAATAATATTAAAAGTACTAATAATAATATAATACTTGTTATATTATTTAGATAAATATTTTTTAAAATATTTTTAAATCTTTTATTCTTTTCATATTTTATAATTTTACTTGATGGTATAAACTCTAAAATGTTTCCGGTAAAAATATTAATAAAATCCGGTTTATCCATTATAACTTTTCCACTACTAGGGTCCATATAAGTTATTTTATTTTCGACTTTATAAATCACAACAAAATGATTATAACCTTCAATATTTAAGTGAGCAATACAAGGTAATTTAATATTATTTAAGTCATAAGTGTGTTTGCCTGTTACATCAAAACCATATTTTTCGCCAGCTTTTTTTATATATAAAAAATTGGTTCCGTTTGCATTCGTTAGAGTATCTATTTTAATTATTTCTAAGGGTATATATCCTTTATAAAATAAAATTATACTAAGTAGCGAGCATGCCCCACAATCACTTTCATCTTGTTGTTTAATAAAATACTTATTCATAATCTTCCTTTCAATATTATTTGTTGTAATACTTATTTGATTTTCCTTTAAGTTGATTTTAAAATTTAAAAAAAAGGAAATAAAATATTTTTATATAACAAATATAATTGAAGGGTCACCTTCAAATGAGGCATAATTAAAAGGAGGTATAAATTGTCATTTAAAATTTTATTAAAAATACTAATATATGCTATTAGTTTATTCCTTTAATTTGTACTATTTTTTAAATTAATAAATATACTTTATTAATTGGAGGATTAATAAAGGATGATTAATAAACAAAATTTATGGTTTTTAACTTTGTTTAGCATTATTTTAGTATTGTCAGTATATTATGTTGCTCTACCAGGAGAAAATCTTTCTTCGCTTATCGACAATAAACATTCAGAAAGTGATAAAGTAAACACTAATATATCAGAAAATGATATTTTAGCAACTTTAAGAGTTGAAAATGATGAGACTATTTTAAGCGAAATGGAAGATTTACAATCAACTTTACTTGATGCTAAAGCTAGTGCCGAAGATAAGAATAATGCTTATGAAAAATTACTTAATATTAATTTAAATAAAGGAAAAGAAAGTACATTAGAATCCTTAATTCTTAAAACTTATAATTTAAAAAGTTTTATTAAAATAAAAGATGACAAAATTAATGTTACTATTTCGGCAAAAGATAACTCTTATGAAAGTGCTAATAATATAATTCGCACTATTCAAAAAGAGTTTGATGAAAAAATGTATATTACTGTTAAGTATCAATAATAGGCGTAATAACTCACTTTAAATTGCTTTCTTCATAAAATATTATGAAGGTACTATGAAAGTGAGGGAACATAATTGAAAAATAGTATACTAACCCTTAGAGAAAAAGAAGTGTTTGATCTTTTAGTATTAAATAAAACGACAAAAGAAATAAGTGAATTATTAGGAATTAGCGAAAAAACGGTCCGTAATCACATTTCTAATGTCATGCAAAAATTAAATGTTAGTGGAAGAGCTGGCGCAATAATAGAATTATTAAAAATAGGTGAATTAACACTTTAAAAGTTGCTTTTAGCGACTTTTTTTAATTATTGAATCATATAATTTAAGTAGAGGTGTTTCAATAATGCTTAAAAAAAATCTAATAAAAAAAACATTTTTAATTTTATCATGCTTATTTATTTTATTTATTTTATATTTATTTCCTAAAAAAGACAACAATAAAATTAAAAATGAAAAAGATAATCAAATTCCCCAAGTATCTATCTATTTAATTGATAATAATGATTATGTATCAAGAGTAAATGTTGCGATTAACAAAAAAGAAATAACTGAAAAAATTAGAGAAATTATTGCTTATTTAACCATAAATAGTAAAATTTCTTCTTATATAAAAGAAGGGTTTACTCCCATTATTCCAGAAGGAACTAAATTACTTTCTATAGATATAGATAATAATTTAGTAAAATTAAATTTTAGCAAAGAGTTTTATAATATTAGCAAAGAAAATGAAGAAAAAATGATAAGTGCCATAGTCTATTCCTTAACCGGATTACCAAATATAAATAAAGTAAGTATTTATGTAGAAGATATAATATTAAATGAATTACCTCATTCGAAAATCAAACTTCCGCCTACTCTAGATAGAGGATATGGAATAAATAAATATTATGATGTAACTAATTTTAAGGGAACTGTTAGCACTACGATCTATTATTTAAATAAATATAAAGATTATTATTATTACATACCAGTAACTATGGTTAATAATCAAAATAAAGATAAAATAGAAATTATAATAAATGAATTAACAAGTAAAGCAATGTATCAAACAAATTTAATAAGTTATTTAAATGATGCCAAGCAAATCAGTTATGAAATAACTGATGAATATTTATTAATTAAATTAAGTGATGAATTATATCATGATTTAAATAGTAGTAATCTAATAGAAAGTGTAATTTATTCAATTAATTTATCAATTAAAGAAAACTATGACATAAAAACCGTCATGTATATGACAAATAATTTGACTATTGGCACATATTTTTTATAAAAAAAGCTCTATAATTATAGAGTTTTATAAATATTTTTTCTTTGCTAATCTTTCATTAACAAATTTTGACAATAATGTATAAACAATAGAACATAATGGAACACCTATTAACATACCAATAACTCCATATATAGATCCACCAATAATAATAGCAAGTAAAACCCATATAGCCGGTAATCCTACTGAAGTACCTACTACTTTAGGATATATTAAATTACCTTCAAATTGTTGCAATACTATTATAAAAATAATAAATATAAGAGCATCAATAGGACTAACAACAAATATTAATACTGCTCCTATCGCTGTTCCAATAAAGGCTCCAAATACTGGAATTAAAGAAGTAAAACCGACTAATACTGAAATAGTTAAAGCATAAGGCAAACCAATAATAAGCATTCCTATAAAACATAAAACGCCAATTATTAATGCTTCTATGACTTGGCCAGTAATAAAATTTGAAAAGACGCGATTAGAGATAGTACCTACTTCTAATATTTTTCCGATTTTATTTTTTGGTACAAAAGCAGTTAAAACTTTTTTAGTTTGACTAATTAAATTTTCTTTATTAGCTAACATATATATAGCAAAGACAATACTTAATATAGCATTAGTTATACTAGCAAAAATAGAAGATGTTAAACCTAAGGTTACTTCAATAATATCTTTAGAATTATTAGTAAAATACCCAGTAACATTAGACCATAAATTTTTCCAGCTTGTATTAATATCTTCAATAGTACTAGCAGATAAATTTAATTTATTAGCAAGTTCAAGAGATTTTGCTTGATAAATAGGAATATTATTTATAAATATTTCAATCGTGTTTTTTAATTCTGGAATAACTAAAAATAATAATAAAACAACTAGTCCAAAAACAATAAATAAAGTTAAAATAATAGCTATTGGTCTTTTTATTTTGGACCATTTTTTAGTATTTTTAAATCTCCCAAACCATTTTTGTTCTATTTTTTTCATAAAAACATTTAAAATAAAAGCTAGACAAAGTCCTAAAATAAATGGTGAAAATAATTTTATAATATATACAATAGCATCTATAACTACGTTAATGTTTTGAAGAGTTACTAAAAGAACAATCGCCAAAAATATTATTAATAAAATATTGTTTATTTGCTTTTTCGAATTCAACATATATATAATCCTCTCTTTAAATTATTATATAATAAATAAAAGCCCGTCGTCAATCATATAAATGATAAATTAAAACAAACTAAAAAAAGTAATAAATACTTCTTTTAATTTTTCTAATTACGCTATATAATCTTTTGATGATATTTATTTCTTTTTAGCATCTCTTCTCGTATACTTTACACTTTTTTCATATTTTTTAAGTGCTATATATGCTAATAAAGTAGATACTATAATACCAAGAATTGATAACGTTATTGTATTAACTAGCACCGAAATATCCTTTAAATCTATCTTTAATATATCGTATAATAAACCATATGAGAATACAAAGCCTATTACAGCAGCAATTAATACATAAATTAAATTATTTAGAAAAGCTTTTAAAACAGATAATTTTCTTTCCAAAATTTTAGATGTACCAAGTAATACTATAGTTCCATTAAGTAATGTCGGTATTGCAGATGCTAACATAGCATTAATAACATTAGGCATTATTTCTTTTGTATTAACACCAGCTAATGTATTGATAATCCCACCAAGTACTGCTCCTACTATTACCCCTGGAATCAATTGCTTAATTATATCTTTTTTTTTCATGAATACACTCCTTTTTATAAATTTTTAAATACTGGTTCACCAGTATATTCGACTGCTTTTTCTACCCCACTTAATACTCTTATTGCCCCTTGAGACAATGCTTCTAATTCAAACTCTCCATTCATGACAACAACTTTTGATAATTTACCAATATATTTTTTTAAATGGGTAACTAAATATTCATCATTAGATAAACCACCAGTTAATAAAATAGCACTACAATTACATTTTAAAGCAACATACATTGCCCCAATTTGCTTAGCAATTTGATAAATCATAGCATCATAAACTGCTTTAGCACGTTTATTACCATTTTTAATCTCTTTGACAACTTCCCTAGCATCATTAGTATTCAACCAAGCTAATAATCCACCTGTTTTATTAATTAAACCATTAAGTTCTTTTTCTGTATATTTACCACTAAAACATAATTTAATTAACGGTTTAGCAGGTACAAAACCACTTCTAGTAGGTGTCATCGGTCCATCACCATTAACAATATCATTAGAATCAATCATTCTTCCATGATTATGTGCTGCAATAGAAATACCACCACCTAAATGACAAACAATAAGATTTAAATCAGAATACTTAACTCCTATTTTATTAGTATAACGATTAGCAACTTCTTTTTGATTTAATGCATGTATTCTACTCTCCCTATAAATTTCTGGAATTCCTGTTAATCTAGCGACCAAATTATATTCATCAACATCGGGAGGATTAACAACAAAAGAAGGCTTATTATACTTCTTACCAAACTCATATGATATAGTTGCACCTAATGTAGCAGGATGTTTGATAGTAAAACACATATTAGCATGTTCATATAGTTTTTCATTAATTATATAAGTTCCACCAGGACAATTAACAAGTCCTCCTCCTCTTCCAGAGAAAGCATCAATAGTTTCTAACTGAATATTATTCTCTTTAAGTATTTTAGTAACAACATTCAATCTAAACTCTTTTTGATCAGATATTTCCTTAAAAGGAGCTAATTCATTTAAAGAATGATCGATTGTAGTTTTAAAAACACATTTATCATTATCAAAAACACCAATTTTAGTACTAGTAGAACCAGGATTAATTGTTAAAATTCTAAAATGTTTATTTTCCACGTTTTAAATCACCTGCTCTAACTACTGAGAATACAATATTACCTACAAGTTCATCAACAGGTGCTCCTCTTGAACAATCACTAGCAATTAACCTAAAACCCTGTAAAAGAGGCCCATAAGCACTAGAATTTCCAAATTGTTGTATTAATTTAACACCAATATTACCAGCATTTAAATCTGGGAATATAATAATATTTGCTCTTCCAGCTACATTACTTTTAACTTTAACTTTTTTCTTAGCAACTTCTGAAACAATAGCCGAATCTAATTGAAATTCACCTTCAATAAATAAATCAGGTCTTTTTTCATTAGCTATTTTAACAGCATTTTTAACTTTTTCATTTAATTCTGAAGAAGCCCCACCAAGTGTAGTATAAGAAAGCAAAGCACAACGAGGTACCCAATCAGTAATAGCTTTTATTGTGTCACAAGCACTAATCGCAATACTTGCGAGTTCAGAAGCATTAGGATTTTGACAAACTGCCGAATCTCCAAATGCTAGTAAATGACCACCATCACTAAAAGTATAATTTGGTAAATTAGCAATACCGATACTAGATACTACATCCAAATTGTCTTGTAAACCAATAATAGTTTGAGCAGCATATATAATATCTCCAGTAGTAGATTTAATTCCTGCAAAAGTAACATCAACATCTCCTACAGCTTCAACCATTAATGCCAAATTTAAAGGTTCATTCATTCTTCTTTTTAAAGATTTCTCACCATAAATAATATGCGGAAGATTTAAATATCTTTTCAATACATCTTCTTTATATGATTCATCATTAACATCAATAAATTCATATTTAGAATAATTTATCAATGCTTTTTCAAGAAAATCGATTAATTCTTTTTTATCTCCTACTAATACTGGATAACAATATCCTTCTTTAAAAGCAATATCTATAGCTTGAATCATTTTTTCATCATCAGCCTCAGGAAAAGCCACCCTCATAGGGGCAGCCTTAGCTTTGGTTTTAACGTTTACCATTAAATCCATAACATTATCTCCTTATCTATAAACATAATCTCCATCTTCATATCTTGGAGGTATTTCAGGTACTAATAAGTATGAATCATATTTTCCACCAGTATGAATAACATGTTTTCCTTTATTATCTGGGAACCAAACAAGTGGTTCAAACCATTCATCACGAATATATCTTCCAGCAATTTGGATTTGCAGTTTTTGACCTTTATGCCAAATTCTTGATAATGGCCAAATCTCAATATCAACTGGAACAACTTCTCCTTTTTTTAATTTTTCATATCTATCAAATGTATAAATTGGTTTAAACTCAGTAGATTCAACTTCATCTAAATGCCTCATAGAAACACGAAGTTTACCCCAAGCACCAGGATGACGTTCAGAACCAAATATTGTAACTGGTAAAAATTCCCCTTTAGTAGATAATTTCCTAATAGTTATAAATAGATCCATATCATCATGTCCTCTAGCTTCTACCCATAGTCTTAATTTTAAATAACCAGTTATTTCTGTATCTTTTCTAAATGTATAATCAAAGGTAGTTAATTCAGTAGCTCCATCATAAGAAACTTCTGCTTCTTTTTTAACTGGAGCATCTCCTGCTTTTCCAGTTGCAGCATTCAAATATAATTTTTTATATTGAGTTCTAGCAAGAGGCCATTCATTTTCAGGCCGATTCGTTTGATAAGGATATTCAAAAGCATCCATAACTTCCATACGAATTTTTGGGGTTAATTCCCAACCATTATAAATATTTTTTAAATATCTATCAAAAAATCTCTTTAAATCTTCTATCATATCTGGATTATATGTATCAGGCCATTCAAACTTTTGATGACATCTCATCCATTTCTTCTTTGATTTAACTTTTGTAAACCCTTCCCAAGCACCTCTCAAATGGAAATGATTCCAATTACAAGTTGCATAAACAGGGATATTAATTTTCTCAAAATGAGGAATTTTATCTTGCCAATAAGGATTTGTTACAAAAGGACATTTTTTCGCCATAGCGAGAGTATTATCTAAATAACCAATACCTTGGGCAGCAATAACGATAGATCCACCAAAGAATCCAGGTATACCACCTTCAACAATACTTTCACGATATTGATCACCTGTAGCTTCCCATGGTGCTATGCAAGCTAAATGAGGTGGTTGTTCAGCAGCAATTCGCCATTGACACATTGCAACCCCAGAATTACCAAACATCCCAATTTTTCCATCACACCATTTTTGGGTAGCTGCCCATTCAATAAAGTCATATCCATCTCTTCCTTCTTGGGTAGAGAATTGAATTTGATCTCCTTCAGAATTTCCAATCCCTCTAGGATCTACATTGGCAACAGCATATCCATGATTACACCAATACATAGGATCAGGTGCTTCAAATTTACATATATCAGATACAGCACCAGTAGGAACACCCATCGGTCTAAAAATTTGAACCGGTTGATGCCATGGTTGTTTACCAAAAAAAGACCAGGCAATAATTAACGGAACTGGTTTTTCCGTTGCACTTTTTGGCATATAAATATCGGCATAAATTTTAACTCCATCTCTAAGAGTTATGACTTCATCTTGTAGACATAATATTTCTTCTTTATCATCAACAAAATATTTGGTCGTATTAATAGGAACTTTTACGCAATAATTTATCATTTCTTCACGAGGTATTTTTGCTAATTCATCAGGCATAACAGGTTGCGTCATTTTAGTAAAAATTACATCTTCACTAGTTCCATCTGGAAAATTAACTTTTACTAACTTCTCATCTCTTTTTGGCATTTCTTTTGGTAAAGAAAGCTCATTTTCAATTTCTTTTTTACTCATTTTTACCTTCCTTTTCATTCACAACTTTTTGCAATAACTTCAGCAGCTTGTTCAATAGTCTCAGCATGCATTAATTCAGGATATTTAATATAACAATCATATTCTTCTTCAAATTCTGAAATAATGCCAGCCAGTTCAAGACTTCTTAAATCAATCTCAGTTTTGATTTTCGTATTTCCTGAAAGAGTGGATTTATCTACACCCATTTTAGAAGCAGTCTTTTCAATCAGCTTATATAATATTTCTTCTTTCATTTTTCACTCTCCTTCCATCAATAAATTAATTATTATCCTAATATGATTATATCACAAATTTAATTTTATGAAAGTGAAATTTCAACAAAAAAAAGAAGCATTGACAAATTGCTTCTTTTTAGTTTGATCATTATTAACTTAGTCAAGTTAACAATGCTTATCTTATGGGTTACTCTCCCAAACAGCTGCTACTTAATAGTGATAAGATTGCATATTAACAATATCAAATAATTAATCGTTACAAACTAAATTATAACCAATTCATATAAAATAATAAACAATGCAGTAGATTAAATTATATAAACAATTACATATATTTCATATAAAACAATAAACTAAAAGTAGATTGACTTATATAAAACTTTCTCTATTAAGTAATATTATTATAATATATAAAACTATTATTGTAAATAATAATTCACAATTTAGAAATAGAAACTATCAAATCATTGTAAACATATGACACAATAGAAGTATCTAAACCATTTACTTCTTTTAAATTAGTATTTAACCCTATACCTATTCTTTTCAAACAAGCTTCT
>JAQVVC010000051.1 GCA_028699175.1 Bacilli bacterium
GTTTTATTCAAATAGATATCAATTCCGACTTGTTCTTTAGGAATAGTTAATCTAACATTTACACTTGAGTTAATATTGGGAAAAGAAGATATTATACCTACTTTTTCTTTATTTTCAGTTTCTAAGTAGTTTAATTCACCATTAGAAGGTCCATGAAGCCAGACATTAAATAAATCACTATTAGTAGGATACGGAATTATGACTCTTATTAAAGTATTATCAGCATTATAATTTAAATTCTTAAATGTATAATTTAGTTCATTAACATCATTATGAGCAACAATAACATTGGTTATTAAATATTCAATATAATAAGCCGTTTTTTCATTTTTACTAGTATCATAGTTAATATTAACATTGGTTCCTAATTTATTATTTACTTTTGTATAATAATTTTCACTTTTTTTCGTCGGATCTAATTCGTTAAAAAAACTTTTTACTTCATGATTAAAATCAATTTCTCCATTTGTTTTAAAAGCTGATACTTTAATATTTTCTAAACTATAGCCATTATAGATTGGCGAAGATTTAAAATTAAGGTCTTTTTTATTCCAGACTTCATCTATCATTTTATAATTAAGATTTCTCGAAAATAATTTGGTATCGCCTTCAACAATAATAGTTTCTTTAACTTTTAATGCTCCTGCTATTTCAATTTCGGCATCAATTAAATGAGTTAATACTTTAACATCAGCATTTACAACAGTAGGAATTAATAGTAACAAAAATAACAATATTTTTTTCATAATGCCTCCGAAATAATCATATCATTTTATTTTTTTTCTGTAAAGATGAAGAAATTAAATAAAGGCCCGGAATAAACAATAATGTTTCGAAGTGAGTTACTATTTGGAATAAATAAAATTCTAAATTATAGCCGATAACAAATAAATTTAAATACATTATAAAAAATATTAACGAATAACTAATTAAATTTATTCCAATTATTATTTTTATTATTTTAAACATAATAATTATATGCTAAAAAAAGTATTATTTTCTTAATAATACTTCCATTGTTCTTAACATTTGAGCCGTATAACCATATTCATTATCATACCATGCTATTATTTTAACTAATTTTTTAGCTTTATCTAAAACTTTAGTTAGGTTACCATCGACTAATGCTCCATAAGCAGTTCCAATTATATCACTTGATACAATAGGATCTAAAGTAAATTTTAATATATCATTAGAATTATTTTTAAATAATTTGTTTATTTCTTCGGAACTTGTTTCTTTTGCTAAAACTAAGGTTAAATCAATACATGAACCATTTGGTACAGGTACTCTTAATGCTATCCCATTTAATTTACCTTCTAACTCAGGAATAACAGCCCCAATACTTTTAGCTGCCCCTGTTGATGTTGGAATAATATTTTCAGAAGCTGCTCTTCCCCGTCTTGATGTTATACCTTTTTTATGTTCTCCATCAAGTGTTACTTGATCATTAGTATAAGCATGAACTGTCGTCATAAATCCCGCTTCAATTTTAAAATTATCATTTATTAATTTTACAACCGGAGCTAAACAATTTGTTGTACATGAACTTGTACTAACAACTTTTTCTTCACCTGTTAGAATATTATCATTAACACTATAAACAATCGTTTTAACATTACCAGTTGATGGAGCTGAAATAATTACGTGTTTTGCTCCAGCTTCAATATGCATCATTGCATCTTCTTCTTTAGTAAATAATCCCGTGCATTCTAATACAACATCAATTTCTAATTGTCCCCAAGGACAATCTTTAGGACTATCTATTTTATAAGTTTTAATTAAATCCCCATCAACAATAATTCCTTCATCATTAAAACTTATTAATTCATCATCCCAAGCTCCATGAACAGTATCATATTTAAATAAATAAGCTAATTCTTCAGGATTGCTACGAGAATTAATTGCTACTACTTTATATTCATTTGTTCCGACTAACTGTCTTAAAGCTAATCTTCCAATTCTCCCAAAACCATTAATTGCAATTTTTTTCATCAAATATTACCCCTCTTCGAAATAAGAACCACCAATAAATTCTCTTAAAACATTATCTGGACTTACATATTCACTAGGGATTGGAAAAAACATTTGTAAAAAGTCAATTAATCTTCTTGCTTCATTATAATATTTTGATTCCGGAGGTATATTGTATAATAATGGTTCTCCATATACTTTTAATACTCCAACTTCATAGATAAAGGCTGTATTTAATACGGCATCTGCTTCTCCAGTATGAGGAAAAATATGTTTAACTTCGCCATCTCTAACTTTTTCCCATATTTTTAAGGTATTTTCTGGAGGAAAATTCCTTGCCCAACTATCTCTAATAAATCTTCTTAATAATCTAACATCAATTGTCGATAAATGATTATGACGATCAATATTTAATGGAGTAAAAGGACTTAAATACACTTTATATTTTTCATCTCTAGGAATATGTTTTGTTAACTCTTCATTTAAGCAATGTAATCCTTCTATTAGTATTATGTCATTATAATTTAATTTTACTAGTCTTTGTTTATATTCTTTTTCTCCAAGAGCAAAATTATAAGTAGGAATACTTACTTCTTTACCATCAAGCATATCATTTAATTGTTTATTAAATAATTCTAAATCAATAGCCTCTAAACTTTCATAATCAGGTTCACCTTTATGATCAAGTGGTTTTTCCCCTTCATCTTTAAAATAATCATCTAGACCTAAATAAATTGGATTTAATCCGAATGTTGATAAATATAGAGCAAGTTTTCTTGCACTTGTTGTTTTTCCCGAAGATGACGGTCCACCTAAAAGAATAATCTTTCGGCCTGAATCTTTTACTTTTTCAGCTATTTTATAGATTTGATTATCCATCATAATATCATTTTTCTTAATAAATTCTTTAATTTTATTTTGCGATACGATATTATTTAAATCATTAACATATTCAATACCTAATGATTTTATCCAAGCATCATATTCTTTAAAAGAAGCAAATATTTTTTCTTGGTGAATATATTCAGGAATAACTCCCGTTTTATCCAAAGGAAAACTTAATATTAAGTCATTATCACCTAAAAAAGTTAATTCGAATTTATTTAACATTCCGGTTGAATCTGGCATATCACCCATAAAATAATTGTATACTCCCATAAGCTCATATAAAGTAACAGTTTTATTATTTTGATTATTAATATTTCCAGCTTTTTCTTTTACTTTTAATTTCAAATAATAATTATAAGCTTCATTTTTAGCAATAACTTTTTTTGATATTTTTGCATCAAGTCCAATAATTCTTTGCATTTCGACTTTTAAAGTTTCAATATCATCAGCATTAAGTACTCTAGGAGTATTTATTTTAGTATATAAACCTTTATCTAAGGAATGAGGAAAAGTAACCTCACATTTAAGTATGTTCTTAACTGCAACAAATAAAACAAATTTTAATCCTGATTGATAAACTTTAACATCATATCTATCTAATAACATGAATAACCAACACCTTCTTATATTCTATTTCTATTATAACAAAAAAAATAATTTTGTCACACCTTTTTATGTATATTTTTATATTTTTTTTTTAAGATATAATAAAGGTGATAAATTTGATAATACCAAACATAATTGAAAAGAATTATAATGGCGAAAAAATATACGACATATATTCAAAACTATTAGATAATAGAATTATATTTTTAAATGGTGAAATAAACGATAATATAAGTACTCTAATAATTAGTCAGCTTCTTTATCTAGATTCTTTATCAAATGAAGACATCTTTTTATATATTAATAGTCCTGGTGGAAGTGTAACAGCAGGACTATCAATATACGATACTATGAATTATATAAAAAGTGATGTCTCAACTGTTGCAACTGGACTATGTGCATCAATGGCAGCAATTATTTTAGCTGCTGGTGCTAAAGGTAAAAGATTATCACTAAAAAATAGTGAAATAATGATTCATCAAGTATTAGGAGGAACTCAAGGTCAAGCTACTGATATTAAAATTCAAGCCGAAAGAATATTAGAAATAAAAAAGAAACTAAACAAAATATTAGCTTCTATGTGTAATAAAACAATAAGTAAAATAACTAAAGATACTGAAAGAGATTTTTATTTATCTCCAAGTGATGCAATTAAGTACGGGCTAATAGATAAAATTATTTAATCTTATATTTATTAACTATTTCATCTATTTTACGAAAATGATGATTGACACCTGATTTACTAATTTTTTTATTTGTTTCTAAACTAACTATCTCAGCAAGTTCTAATAAAGAAGTTTCAGGATACTTTTTTTTATAATAAATAATTTCTTTAGTTCTTTCATCAAGTATATCAATTAAATCTTTTTCTTCTAAATAATTAATATTATTTAATATTATTTTACTAGATCTCATTGATTTTTCAACATTAGCCTGCTCACAGTTATTAAGACGATTGACCATATTTTTATGATCTTTATATATTCTAATATCTTCAAAATAAAATAAAGCATTAGGAGCACCAATTAACTTAATAAAATCACTAATATTTTCACTCATCTTTATATATACCATGTATTCTTTTTCTCTTTTTAATACTTTACTATTAAAATTTATTTCTTTTAATATTTTATCAATTAAATAAGCATCATGTTCTTCTTTTAATAAAAATTCCATATGATACTGATTTTTTTTAGGATCATTGATACTCCCACAAGATAAAAAGATTCCTTTTAAAAAAGCAATTTTTTCTTCAAAAGAACTTTCTAAAATATCATTATAAATATTTTTAGTATCCTCAATTATTAAATCTTTTTTTTCTTTGATATCTAAAATATATAAATTTCTTACTTTAAATCTTTTAATTACTCTCATAGTTAAAATAATATTAATATTATAATGACTTTTAATAAGTTTAAATATCCATCTAGCTACTGAGGCATTTTCGATTAAAATTGATATTTTATCTTTAGTAATAATACTAT
>JAQVVC010000052.1 GCA_028699175.1 Bacilli bacterium
TCACTAATAGACAAATAAACTCCAATCTTGACAAATGTTGTTATTAATAATACAATATAGTAGTAAGAAGGTTGGTTATATATGATGAATGATAAATTATTTTTAACACCTCAAGAAATATTGGAAAAAGACTTTAAAATAGATGCTAGAGGTTATAGAATGCAAGAAGTTGATAAGTTTTTAGATATGATTATAAGAGATTATACTGAATTCATTAGAGTAATTAAAAAATTAGAAAATGACAACATTCATTTAATAAATGACAATAAAAAACTTCAAGCAGAATATCGCAATTTAAAGGAAAATATTTTAGCTAATGAAGATGATAAAGCTAAAATTGGAAATGTAGATCTTTTAAAAAGAATAAGTAATTTAGAAAAAATTGTTTATGGTAGAGAATAATATCTTGACAAACGCTGCTAATTATTAGTAGAGGAAAGTCCATACTCGCAAAGTCTGAGATGATTTTAGTGTTTGTGCTAAGGGAAAAAATAACCTTAGGTAGTTAATAACTAACGGCTTCGAAATAACCTTAACTGGTTAAAGTAGATATAAAAGTGCCAAAGAGACGAGTATATCTGGAAACGGATATAGTGGAACGTGGTAAACCCCACAAGCGAGAAACCCAAATTATGGTAGGGGAATCTTTTAAAGTGAAATGAAACTGATAAAGAACCGATAAGGTAGATAAATGTTTGTCACTTACGAAAGTAAGTACAGAATATGGCTTATAAGATATTATTTTTTTCTTAAAAAAAGGAAGTGAATAACCACTTGATAGAAATTGGTGAAATTTTTAGTACAACTAGAGAAAGTTCTGGTGTATCTCTAGAAGAAGTAAGTAAAGATCTAGAAATTCCTTTGTTAGTTTTAGAACAACTAGAAGAAGGAAATATTGGATCTTTTAAAGATATTTTTGTGCTCAAAGAATATATTGAAAATTATTCTAAATATTTAGGATTAAATTCAGTTGAAGTTATTGATGAATTCAATGAATATATGTTTGAAAAGACATCTAAAATACCGATGGATGCTATAAAAAAAGCCGCAAAGGAAAAGGCTGAAGCTGAAGAAAAAGATGAAAGAATAGCTTCTCCTTATACTAAAGGGGCACCTAAGAGTAGTGATAAACAATTTATTATTACGATAATTATTATTTTAATTTTAGTTATTATGGCAATATTTTGGAGTGTTAAACAAATCACAGTCGGAAATGTAACAACAAATATATTAACTTATTATAAGTAGGAGGATTTATGAATTTACCAAATAAAATTACAATAGGTAGAATTATTTTGGCGGTCATAATATTATTAATTTTAGTTTTTCCTTTTCATCAAATTAATTATAGGTGGCCAACTTATTTAATAGCAGGAAGTATTACTATTAATATAAAATATATTATAGCTGGCGTCTTATTTATGATTGCAAGTTTTACTGACTTTTTAGATGGTAAGATTGCTCGTGATCGAGGTATTGTTACTGATTTTGGAAAAGTTATGGATGCAATAGCAGATAAAGTATTAGTTAATGGAGTATTAATAGCTCTTGCTTATGATGGTTTTTTACCAATAATTATTCCAATTACAATAATAATTAGAGATATTGCTGTTGATTCAATTAAAATGGTAGCTGGGTCTTCAGGAAAAGCAGTCGCAGCTTCAATGGCAGGAAAGATAAAAACGATGTTTATGATGGTTGGATTAACTTTGATCTTCTTCTATAATTTACCTTTTGAATTATGGAATATATCATTAGGTAATTATTTAGTATTTATTGCAACTATCCTTTCTGTTTACTCAGGAGTTCAATATTTTATAGTTAATAAAGAATTTTTAGTTGAAAGATAAACAGCTTTAATAGCTGTTTTATTTTTTTTACAAATTTTAAAAATTTGTAGAACGAATGTTCGAAAAAAAGTATTGACAAAGCATTTTTAATATATTAAAATATTTATAGAAAGAAAGATTGGTGAAATAAAACTTGAAGAATAGTTTAAATGAAAAAGAAAAAGATAAAGCTTTAGAACAAGTATTAGCAAATATCGAAAAACAATTTGGTAAAGGGGCTATAATGAGGCTTGGCGCAAACGATAATATAGAAATAGATGTAACATCATCAGGATCATTATCACTTGATTTAGCTTTAGGAGTTGGAGGTTATCCGAAAGGAAGAATAATCGAAATATTTGGCCCTGAATCTAGCGGAAAAACAACAGTAGCACTTCATGCTATAGCAGAAGTCCAAAAAGCTGGTGGAAGAGCGGCTTTTATAGATGCTGAACATGCTTTGGATCCAGTATATGCAAAAAAATTGGGAGTTAATATTAATGAATTATTATTAAGTCAACCTGATACAGGCGAACAAGCATTAGAAATATGTGAAGCTTTAGTACGTAGTGAAGTGGTTAATATTGTTGTTATAGATTCTGTTGCTGCATTAGTTCCAAAAGCTGAAATAGATGGCGAAATGGGTGACTCTCATATGGGGCTTCAAGCAAGGCTAATGAGTCAAGCTTTAAGAAAATTATCTGGTACGATAAATAAAACCAAAACAACTGCAATATTTATAAATCAATTGAGAGAAAAATTAGGTATTATATTTGGTAATCCGGAAACGACTCCAGGTGGAAGAGCATTAAAATTTTATTCTTCGATAAGGCTTGATGTTAGAAGAGGAGAACAAATTAAATTAGGTGACAATATATCTGGTAATAAAACAAATATCAAAGTAGTTAAAAATAAAGTGGCTCCACCATTTAAAACGGCCACTTTAGATATTGTCTATGGGGAAGGAATAAGTAAAGTAGGCGAAATAGTTGATTTAGGTAGTGATTTAAATATAATTGAAAAAAGTGGTTCATGGTTTAGTTATAATGGCGAAAAAATTGGTCAAGGCCGTGAAAATATTAAATTATATTTAAAAGATAATCCTAAAATTGCCAATGAAATAGAAAAGAAAATAAAAGATAGTTTTAAAAAGAAAAAAAGTGATGTTAAAAAAAATGATTAACTCATTTTTTTTATGAATATGGTGTATTTTTAAAGAACTGATAACTAAATAATTATTAAATATTATTATTTTAAGTATTACTAGGTATTAAAAGTCTTTAATAAATATTCCTTGCAATATTTGTTAATAAATTTTATAATAAGAGTGTAGATAAAAAACTACAAGGAAAATGGAGGAAAAGATATGGTATTTAATACAGCTTCCATTTTAACTCTTTTTATTGGATTAATATTAGGAGGCACCGCAATTTACGCAATTATAATATTGACTGGAGCAGGTGCTGGTAAAAAAGCAGAAAAAATGATTAATGATGCTAAAAAGGAAGCTGAAAAGCATCGCCGTGATAGCATAATTGAATTAAAGGAAGAATCTTTTAAATTAAAGCAACAAACTGATAAAGAAATAAAAGAAAAAAAATCAGAAATTTTAAGTAGTGAAGAACGTTTAATGCAAAGAGAAAAATCATTAGATAAACGTGAAGAAATGCTACATAATAGAGATAATCTTTTAGAACAAAAAGATAATAATTTAAATATTCTGCAAAAACAATTACAAGAAAAAGAATTAAAAATGGACGAACTAATAAGAGAAGAAATAGATAAATTGGAACAAATATCTAATTTATCAAAAGAAAAAGCTCATGACTTAATTATGGAAAGAGTAGAATCAGCCATGGCTGTTGAAATAGCTTCTTTTATTAAAGATAAAGAAGCTGAAGCAACATTAGAAGTTGATAAAAAAGCCAAGAATTTATTAGTTAATTCTATGGAAAGATATGCTAATGATGTTACTACAATTCAAACCGTTAGTACAATAGAATTACCTAATGATGAAATGAAAGGTAGATTAATAGGCCGAGAAGGAAGAAATATTCGGACTATTGAAGCCGTAACTGGAGTGGATTTAATCATCGATGATACGCCAGAAGTTATTGTAATTTCTTCGTTTGATCCTTTTAGAAGAGAAATAGCAAAAGTCACTATTGAAACTTTGATAAAAGATGGGCGTATTCATCCGACAAGAATTGAAGAAATTTATGATAAAGTATGTCGTGATATGAACACTAGAGTTACTGAAATTGGTAATGAAACAATATATGAATTAGGGTTATCAAAAATTGATCCAGAATTAGTATATTTAATAGGGAAATTAAACTTCCGTACTAGTTATGGTCAAAATGCTTTGAACCATTCTAAAGAAGTCGCTAATTTAGCTGGACTTTTAGCTAGTGAAATAGGTGAAAATATTAATTTAGCTAAAAGAGCTGGATTATTACATGATATAGGTAAATCAATAGATAATGAAATAGAAGGAAGTCATATTGAAATTGGAGTTGATTTAGCTAAAAAATATGGTGAAAACGATATAGTTCAAAATGCAATCCTTTCTCATCATGGTGATCATGAAGCTACTAATATTATTTCTGTATTAATTAGTATTGCTGATACATTATCAGCGGCTCGACCTGGTGCGCGAAATGACACTATGGAGAATTACATTAAAAGACTAGAAGAACTTGAAAATTTAGGAAACAGTTTTGATGGGGTAGAAAAAACTTACGCAATGCAAGCGGGAAGAGAAGTAAGAATTATCGTTAAACCTGATGAAATTGACGATTTAATGTCATTTAAAATAGCTCGTGAAATGAAAGAAAAAATCGAATCCGAAATGCAATATCCAGGAACAATAAAAATCACTGTTATTAGAGAAACAAGAGCACAAGAAGAAGCAAAATAA
>JAQVVC010000053.1 GCA_028699175.1 Bacilli bacterium
AGAGAGTTAGTGTTTGGTGGAAGCTAATATAAATAATTAATAATTACTACCTTTTAGATGAATTTAATAAATTCCGGTTGACTCTGTTAAAAGTTAAAAGTTAAAAATAAGGATGGTACCGTGCATATGCACTCCTAGGGCTATTCTTTTTTATATAATAAAAAGGAGATGTTTTATGAAAAATATTAAAGAAAATGAAAGATTAAATATCGTAAATCATAGTTGTGCTCATTTACTTGCTCATGCTATAAAAAGATTATATCCCAATGCTAAATTTTGGGTAGGACCAGTTATCGAAGAAGGCTTTTATTACGATATGGATTTAGGTGATAAAGTAATAAAAGAAGAAGATTTGATTATTATTGAAAAAGAAATGAAAAAAATATCAAAAGATGGTAAAAGAATAATCAAAAAAGAATTAAGTCGAAAAGAAGCTTTAGATATATTTAAAAATGATGAGTATAAAATAGATTTAATTAATAATATGGATGATGATAATATTATTACAGCTTATGCTCAAGATGACTTTATCGACTTATGCCGTGGGCCTCATTTAGATAATGTCAAAGAAATAAAACATTATAAATTATTAAAAGTATCAGGAGCTTACTTTAAAGGTGATCCTAAAAATAAAATGTTACAAAGAATATATGGAGTTTGTTTTGAAACCGAAGAAGATTTAAATAATCATTTAAACTTTTTAGAAGAAGCAAAAAAAAGAGATCATAAAGTTCTAGGAAAAGAATTAGATATATTTATGATGAGTGAATATAGCCCAGGTTGTCCAATATTTTTAAAAAATGGGATGATTATTAGAAATGAACTTGAAAAATTTTGGTATGATGAACATACCAAAGAAAATTATATATTTATTAAAACTCCAATTATGTTAAATAAAGAATTATGGGAATTATCAGGCCACTGGAATAGTTATCGGGAAAATATGTATGTAAGTGAAGTAGATAATAAAACTTATGCTATTAAGCCAATGAATTGTCCAGGTGGCATAATAGTATATAAAAGAGATTTATATTCATATAGAGATTTACCTTTAAGAGTAGGTGAATTAGGTCAAGTCCATCGTCATGAAGCAAGTGGGGCTTTAAATGGTCTATTTAGAGTTAGAACTTTTACTCAAGATGATGCTCATATATTTATGCTTGAATCTCAAATCGAAGCAGAAGTTATTAGTTTAATAAATTTTATAGATAGAATCTATAAAATATTTGGTTTAACATATAGCATTGAATTATCTACAAGACCCCTTAAAAATTATATCGGCGATATAAAAACATGGGATAAAGCTGAAAAAGCTTTAGAAGATGCTTGTTTAAAAGCTGGACATGAATGTAAAATCAATCCTCATGATGGAGCTTTTTATGGACCTAAATTAGATTTCCATATTAAAGATTCAATTGGTCGGGTATGGCAATGTGGAACTATTCAGTTAGATATGAATTTACCAGAAAGATTTGATATAAATTATATTGCTGAAGATGGATCGAGAAAAAGACCTGTTATGCTTCATCGAGTAATATTTGGGTCAATGGAAAGATATATAGGAATCTTAATTGAGAATTTTGCTGGAGCATTTCCTTTATGGCTAGCACCAAACCAAGTTAATATTATACCTATTAATAATGAATATCATTTAGAATATGCTCAAGAAATAGACCTATTATTAAAAGCAAAAGGAATTAGATCAAGAGTAAATTCTAAAGATGAAAAAATAAATTATAAGATTAGAGAAAGCCAAACTAATAAAATACCATTTACTTTAGTGCTTGGTGATAAAGAAAAAGAAAATAAAACGATAACTTATCGAATTTTTGGAACTAATGAATCAATAACTATTAATAAAGAAGAATTTATTAATAAATTAATTGAGAATATTAATAATAAAAAAATAGATTATAAATTATGATTAAAATATAAAAGAACACCCATAATATAGTAGGTGATAATAATGATATTTATTTCTGCTATAATTAGAACCGTGTTTTTTTATTTTTTTGTAACTATATGTTTTAGAGTTATGGGTAAAAGAGAAATTGGAAAATTAGGAGTTATTGATTTAATAGTTTCTATTTTAATAGCTGAATTATGTGCTATTAGTATTGAAAATATTAATGATTCAATATTTCTAGCAGTTCTTCCTATATTAGTATTAGTAGGAATTGAAGTTTTATTTGCTAAAATATCATTAAAATCAAGAAAATTTAGAACTATTGTTAGTGGAAGAACAAGTTTGATTATAAATCAAGGCAAGATAAATTATAAAGAAATGATAAAACAAAGATATACTTTAGACGATTTATTACTCAGTTTAAGACAAGAACAAATTAAAAATATTGAAGATGTCGAATATGCTTTTTTAGAAAACAATGGTAGATTGTCTATATTTAAATATAATATGTTTAAAATTAAAGGTAATTATCCATTACCGATAATTATTGATGGAATTATTCAAAAAGACACTTTAAAAGATATCAAGAAATCTTCATTATGGTTAAAAATGTATTTAAAAAAACAGCAACTTCTTTTGGAAGATGTTTTTTATGCATTTTATAAAGGCTCTAAAATTTATATAATAAAAAAAAGTGATTTAATAGTATAACTATTGTAAATTAAAAATGTAAATAATAAGATAATTTACATTTTTAATTGTAACTATTTAAGATATGTTTTATTATAATTATGAGGAGTATATGTTATGTATAAATTTATAAAACTATTATTATCTATAATATTCATTAATTTTGCTGAAACATATTATTTTGATGTTTTATTATTAATAGGATTAAACATTAATGATTACTCTCTATTGTTAAAAGAAATATTAATAATAGTATTATATTTAATAATATTATTTTGTGTTTATTATTTTTATAAAGATAATATAACTCGAGATTTTAGAAGATTTAAACGAAAATTATTTCCTAACTTATTAATGGTTATCGTCTTTTTTATCGTAGTAACTCTTTCAGTTAAAGTAAGTGAATATTTAAGTTTATTAATTGCTGATTATTTTAAAGTGACTTATTTGCCAGTAACTTTTATTAATGTATTTAATGAACCATTAAATATTAATAGTATTATTTACATTATTAAAAATATTTTAATAATTCCATTTACTAGTAGTATCATATATGTACTTGGCATAAATGATTTAATAAAAAATAAAAATAAAGGGATAATATATAGTGGATTAATTGCAGCATTTTTTATAGGTTTAGGTTTAAAAGGATCATTTTTGACTATATTATTTAGTGTTATACCATATTTTGTTTTATATATATTACTAGCTTGGATATACCGTAAAAATAACAATAATATTTGGTTTGCAAGTATTACTTTAATACTTTATGCATTATTGGCTAGTGTTTTAATAGAAAAAATATTGTGAGGTTAATTTGGAAAATAGATCAATAAATATATTTAAATTTTTAGTTGCTATTTTATTATTTTTCAATATTGGAAAAATACTTTCGATTCTTTTTAATATATTAAATATTAATATAAATACATTTGATTTTATTGATATTGCTTATACCGAAGTATTAATAAGTTTAGTCTTATTTATTGTCATCTTTTTTATATATAAAAAGACCTTATTAGATGATTGGTTTGAATTTAAAATAAATTTTAAAAAAAATTTAAAAACCTGTTTTAGATTATTTATAGTTTTATTTATAGTAAAACTAATAGCATCAGTTATTATCTATATTTTATCATCTATTTTAGGAATTAATATTTTAGTAAGTGAGAATCAATCAATTATTAATTTACTATTAAGTAGTGCTCCAATTATGATGTTTATATCGGCTGTATTATTAGCTCCTTTTGTTGAAGAAATAATATTTCGATTAGGTTTAAAAAAGATCATAAAAGATCCAGGATTATTTATATTATTAAGTGGTTTAATCTTTGGATTTATGCATATTTTTCCAACTGATATCAATATTACGGTAGCACTTATTCAATCAATAAGTTATGTATCAATAGGAACCTTATTAGCTTATTTTTATGTCAAATATAAAAACATCTACTATGTAATTATTATCCATTTATTAAATAATTTATTAGGTGTACTTGCAGCTTTATTATTAATTTAGTATAATAGAAAGAAATTTTGGTGAGGAATTAAATGAAAGAAGTATTTATCAATATGTTCGAATTAGTTAAAATATTAAATATCGGAGACTATTTCTTTTTTATAGGGACTTTTTTACTTATAGTATTATTTATTTATGTATTATATTTAATAAAATTAAGTGATTTAGAAGCTAATGAAAAAAATGGAATTATTGCTGATGATTTCGATATCGCATCGGTAGCAAATGCCATTGAAAAAGAATACAAACCAGAAGCAATTAAATTAACAAATTATGAAGTCGAACAAGAAAATAATGCTATTATTAGTTATGAAGAGTTAGTTAAGAATAAAGATAAAATTGGAATAGGTTATGATGATGAATATGCATATGAACTTCCAGAATTAGATGTTAAAAAAATAAATTTAACTAATCAAATTAATAATATCGAAGAACCTAAATTAGATGTCAAATTGATGCAATATGATAAAGAAGAAGCTTTTTTAAAAGCATTAAAAGAATTGCAAGAAAACTTAGGAAAAATATATTAAAAACATTTTTAAATATATCCCTAAACCTTATAATCTTCCTAGTCAAATA
>JAQVVC010000011.1 GCA_028699175.1 Bacilli bacterium
ATTTTCTTTTTTTAATGTAAAATCAGCTTTTTTATTCAAAAAATTTAACTTAATCTCATAGTCCAGTTCTGATTTAATAATAACAAGATTATCTTTATCAAAAATCACCTTATTTTTATCGATATTTATTTTTTGGTTATTTTTATATAATTCTATTTTTTTCATATTATCTCCATAAATATATTAGCATAAATACAATAAAATATTCCATAATATTAACGGTGAATAATGAAACGAGTAAACTTTATAATAAAATTAACGATATTTTTATTTATATGCGTAACTATAGTAATTTCAGGTTTATATACATATGCTTATTTTTCTGATGAAATAACACTAAATTCCGCTAATAGAGTTCAGATATACGATTATAAAAACGACATCGTATATCAAGGAAGTGGCGATAGAAAATGGGTAAAATTAAATGATATATCAGATTATGTAAAAGAAGCTATTGTTAGTGTTGAAGATAAAAACTTTTATAAACATAATGGGTTTGATTATTTAAGGATTATTAAATCTTTCTTTAATAATTTTAAAGAACAAAAAATAATAGCTGGAGCTTCTACTATCTCAATGCAATATGTCAAAAATATGTATTTAGATTTTGATCAAACTTGGGAAAGAAAAATAGAAGAAGCCTTTCTTACTATAAATTTAGAAACTCATTATACAAAAGATGAAATTTTAGAAGGATATTTAAATACCATTAATTTTGGAAGAGGTAACTTTGGAATCGAAAGTGCTAGTCAGTATTATTTTAATAAAAAAAGCAGTGATTTAACTTTAGAAGAAGCTATTATTTTAGTTGGTATTCCAAGAAGTCCAGAAAACTATAATCCCATTAGTAATTATGACTTATCTATTAGCAGAGGTAAAAATGTAGCTAAAAGCATGATTAAAAATAAGTATCTTACTAAAGAAGAATATAATAATTTATTTCAAAATCAACTAATTACTTATGGCAAAAAAGAAATTAATAATTCCCAAACTTTTATGTATTATCATGATGCCGTTATGCAAGAATTAAATTCTATTAAAACAATTCCTAAATCTTTAATTAAATATGGGGGTATAAAAATATTTACTAATTATAATTTAGATATACAAACAAAAATGGAAACTTCGATTACGGAAAATATTACTGATGAGAATGTTCAAACAGCAAGCGTCGTAATTGATCCTAAAACGGGGGGCATAACCGCCTTATCTGGTGGCGTAGATTATACTATCAGTCAATATAATAGAGCTAGTAAAGCCGAAAGACAAGTTGGTTCAATTATTAAACCTTTTCTTTATTATGCTGCACTTGAAAATAATATGACTTCCACTTCAACTTTTAAAAGTGAAGTTACTAGTTTTGTTTTCGCTGATAATGAAACATATAGTCCAACTAATTATGCTAATTCCTATGCCAATAAAGAAATAACCATGGCTGCGGCGATAGCTTATTCAGATAATATTTATGCTGTTAAAACTCACTTGTTTTTAGGTGAAAATACATTGGTTGACTCTTTGAAATTAGCCGGATTAGAAAAAAATATTAAACCTAATCCCTCTTTAGCTTTAGGTGCTACTGAACTAAATATGCTTGATATAGCGCAAGCTTATAATACTATTGCAAATTATGGAACCTATAATAAATTGTTTTTTATAAATAAAGTTGAAGATTTAGAAGGAAATATTTTATATGAACACAAATTAGAGCCAGATGAAGTATTAAATAAAGATTATGTATATATCCTAAATGAAATGCTTACAACCACATATAATCCTAGTTTTATTGATTATATGTCGCCAACAGTTTATTCTTTAAACTCAAGAATAACAAAAAAATACGCTTTGAAAAGCGGCACTACTGACTATGATTATTGGTTTGTTGGATATAATCCTAATTTATTAATGTTAGTTTGGAGTGGAAATGATAATAATAAATCCGTAGATAAAAGTTATTCTAGTAAAATCAAATCTATTTGGTGTGATACTTCTGAGTACGCTTTAAAAAATATGGAAAACACTTGGTATGAGCCAAGCGAAAACATTATTGCTCTTCCTCTAAATGCCATTACGGGAAATTATACAACCAATAATAAAAATACAACCCTATTTTATTTTAAAAAAGGCTCCGAACCATTAAAAGAATAAAGAAGTTAATTTTTATTAACTTCTTGAACTTCTTTCTCTATTTTAATAATTATTTGATATAAATCTTCAAAATCAAATTCTTCACTAGTTATTTTATAGTCCGCTTCTTTAATTTCTTCTTCTAAATCATGATAAGCTTCTATAACAGTTGGTAAATTGTTTTTCTTTATTCTTTCATCATTATTTCTTATTTCCGATATGGTTGGTGCAACTGGAGTAAAATCTTTGACTTCTAAAGTTTCTTCTTCTAAATCTTCTTCTTCATCAAAAATATTATTCATAGATAAATTTACTTTTTCATTTTCTAAAGAAGGATATGATTCTTGATCAAAAATATTGAAAATATTTGCTTTTGAATTAGGAATTATATCTTTAGCATTATTTTTTATTTCTTCGATATTAACATCATCATTATTAATAATTTTATCTTCTGATTCTTCTAAAGAATTAATTGTTTTTTCAGAATTTTCTTCTATGGGTTCTATAGGTTCTAACGTAACATTATCTGAACTTAATTTATTTTCTGGATTGATCATATTTTTAATTTCAGAATCTAAATTTCTAACTGTTAATCTTTCATTAATAACTTTATTTAACATATCTATTTGAGTTTTAGCATCAGTTAATTGAAGTAAACTTCTAGCATGTCTTTCACTAATTTTTTCATTTAGTAAAGCTTCTTGAACTTCTTCAGTCAAATTTAATAATCTTAATTTATTAGCTATAGTTGATTGACTAACACCCAATTTTTTAGCTAATTGTTCTTGATTAAGATAACCTTTTTCTAATATTTTTTGATATGATTTAGCTTCTTCTATGGAAGTTAAATTTTTTCTTTGAACATTTTCAACTAATGCTACTTCAGCACTTTGATTATCGTCTAAACTTGATATAATAGCCGGTACTTCGGTAAGTCCTGCTACTGTTGCGGCTTTATATCTTCTTTCACCGGCTATTATTTCATATTTCTCCCCTAGTTTTCTTAATACTAAAGGTTGAATTATGCCGTGTTCTTTTATTGAAGAAGATAATTCGTTTATTCCTTGTTCATCAAAGGTTAAACGCGGTTGAAATCTATTTGGTATGATTTGTTCTATGCTTATCATTTGAATTGTTGGATTATTATTCATACAATCTAGCCCCTTTTTCTATTCTAAATATATAATACTGTATTTTAGGTTTTATTTCAATGGTTTTTTTATAATAAGATAATAAGAACGTGGATACTTAGATGGCGTTATATAATATTTTTTAATAACTGGAATATTTCGATTACTGTTTTCAAATGGTAACCTAAAATTAATTACTTCAAGTAATTTTCCTCCTAATAAAGTTATTGTTTTTATAGAAGACTCTAATTCTTCCTTAACATTTCCTTTTAAAGGAACAACATAGCCTTCCAATTTAGTAAATGGCAATGATAATTCTAACAATATTTTTAAATTGGCGACTCCTCTTGATGTTACAATATCAAAATATTCTCTTTTTTCTTTTATATAATCTTCGCTTCTAGCATTAATTATATGCAAATTATCTTTTAAATCTAACTTTTCAGCTAACTGCTTAAGAAAAATTATTTTTTTATTATTAGAATCTAATAAAGTTACTTTTAAATGGGGATAAAATATCTTGATTATCATTCCCGGAAAACCAGCCCCTGAACCAATATCAAGCAATGTTTCATATTCATATAAATCCAGCACTTTAGTTATTGTCAATGAATCATAAAAATGTTTTAAATATACTGCTTCTTTTTCTATAACGGAAGTCAAATTAGTATGAGAATTAAATTCTTTTAAAAATTTATAATAAATTTCTAATTTATCTAATTCTTTGCTTGTTACATTAATATTTAACTTTGATAATTCTAAAACAAATTGTTCTTTATTCATTATTACTATATTCTTTCTTTAAATATATGATTAACATAGAAATATCAGCTGGATTAACTCCACTTATTCTAGTTGCTTGTGCGATTGTTAATGGTTTAATTTGTTTTAGTTTTTGTCTTCCTTCAGTAGCAATATTTTTAACTTTATCATAATCTATATCTTTTGGGATTTGCTTTTCTTCTAATTTTAGTAATCGCTTAATATCTTTATAAGTTTTATTGATATAGCCTTCATATTTTATTAAAAACTCCGTTGTTTCAATAATATCATTTGAATATTTAGAATTAATTAATTTATTATTAATAAAATCTATTATTTTAAATTCCGGTCTTTTTATAAGTTCATATAAACTATACCCACTTGTTAATTGTTTTTCTTTTATTTTATCTAAAACATTTAAAGGGATATTTTTTTTAGATAATCTTTTTATTTTTAATTCATTAATTAAGTCATTTATGCTATTTTCTTTTTTAATCAATTTATTATATTGAATTTTATTTATTAATCCTATTTCATAACCATATTTCCTTAATCTTAAATCAGCATTATCATGTCTTAAGATAAGTCGATATTCAGCTCTTGAAGTTAATAATCGATATGGTTCAATAGTACCTTTTGTTACTAAATCATCTATTAATACACCAATATATGATTCATTTCTTTTTAATATAAGCGGTTCTTTATTTTGTAATTTTAAAGAAGCATTAATTCCAGCAATAAGTCCCTGTCCTGCTGCTTCTTCATAGCCGCTTGTTCCATTGATTTGACCTGCAGTATATAAATTATTAATAATTTTAGTTTCTAAAGATGGTTTTAAATGAAGAGGGTTAATAGCATCATATTCAATTGCATAAGCATATTTTAAAATTTTAGCTTTTTCTAAACCAGGAAGACTATGGACTAACTTTTCTTGAACATCATATGGCATACTTGTTGAAAAACCTTGAATATATATTTCATTTGTGAATTTACTTTCTGGTTCTAAGAAAAGTTGATGTCTTTCTTTATCCGCAAATCTAACTATTTTATCTTCAATAGATGGGCAGTATCTAGCCCCTACTCCTTTGACATTCCCGCTATACATAGCTGATTTTTCTAAATTATCATTTATTATTTTATGAGTTTCTGGTGAAGTATAAGTTACATAACATAACTCTTGGTTATTAATATCATATAAAGGGGGATTATCAAAACTAAAAGTAAGGGGAGTTAAATCGCCATATTCAGGTTTTAAATTTGAATAATCAATCGAATTTTTTTCAATTCTTTGAGGAGTTCCTGTTTTTAATCTTAAGATTTCAAATCCTCGTTTCTTTAAATTATCACTTAAATTAAGTGACCTTCTTTCACCATGTGGCCCTTCTTTTTTAATTTCTGATCCCACTAAAACATGACTTTTAAGATAAGTACCTGTTGTTAATATCAATGATTTACAATTAATAACCTTGTTATTTTCTAATATTATTCCGGTTATAGTATTATCGTTTACTATAATATCTTCAACCATTGCTTCAATAATAGTTAAATTTTTTAATTTTTTTAATTCTTTTAACATTTCTTGAGGATATATCTTTTTATCAGCTTGAGCTCTTAAAGATCTTACTGCTGGGCCTTTAGAATTATTTAACATTTTTATTTGGAAATGACTTCGATCAGCAATTTTACCCATCAATCCACCTAAAGCATCAATTTCTCTCACTACAATTCCTTTTGCGGTTCCTCCTATGGAAGGATTACAAGGCATATCAGCAATATTATTAATATTAGAGGTAATTAAGGCAACATTAAAATTTAATTTTGATGCAACATATGAAGCTTCACATCCCGCATGGCCTCCGCCTACAACAATTATATCGTATTTATTTTTCATAAAAGCCTACTTTCCTAAACAAAATCGAGAAAATAATTCATCTATTAAATCATCTTGATATACAGCTCCAATAATTTCTCCTAGAGTTTCATAACATTCTTTAATGTCGATTGTAACCATGTCTATAGATATACCTTCATTTAAATTATTTATAGCGTTTTCGATCGCATTTTTAGCTTTTTTAGCTAAAGATATTTGTCTTGCTGATGATAAATAAGAAAAATCTTTGGTATCTAAATATTTTATATTAAACATTTCTACTATTTTATTTTTTAATTTATCAAGTCCATTTGTTGAGATTGTATTTCCCATAACAACATTATATTTATTAAACTTATCATATTTATTTTTACTGCTCATATCATCTTTATTAATAAATATAATTAATTTTTTGTTATTTAAATTGGTGATTTTTTTAATATCTCCTGCTAAATTTGCCGTTGTATTATCAATGACATATATTATTAAATCTGCTTTTTCACTTACGTTAATACTTTTTTGAACCCCGATTTTTTCTACAAAATCACTGGTTTGACGCAAACCTGCTGTATCAATTACATTTAATAAAATTCCGTTTAAATTTATTTTACCTTCAATAATATCTCTAGTAGTACCAGGAATATTAGTTACGATAGCTTTTTCTTCTTCTAATAAAGTATTTAAAATACTACTTTTACCTACATTTGGTTTACCTAAAATCACAACATCTATACCATTTTTAATAATTCTACCATTTTCTGATTCGAATATTAATTCATTAAGATCAAACAATATTTTATTTAAATTAGGTATTAAATTTTGGTTAGTTATTACTTCAATATCATCATATTCAGGATAATCAATGTTTACTTCTATACTGGCTTGGATTTGAATTAAATTTTTACGGATATATTCTATTTTTTTTGATAATTTACCTTCAATTTGATTAATTGCTAATTTCCGAGCTTTTTCAGTTTCCGAATTAATAAGATCACTAATTGCTTCGGCTTTTAATAAATCAATTCTACCATTTAAAAATGCTCTTTTAGTAAATTCGCCCGGTTCAGCCAGTTTACATCCTTTATTTAATAATATTTCTAAAACTTTGTTTGTCGTCGAAATACCGCCATGACAATTTATTTCGACCGTATCTTCAGTTGTATAAGTTTTTGGTGACTTCATTAATGTAATTAAAACTTCATCAATTTTATTATCTTCTTCAACTATAAATCCATAGTGAATAGTGTGGGTATTTACTTTTGTTAAATCAACACCTGAAAAAACACTATTAACAATACTAATAGCTTCTTTACCACTAACTCTAATTATTGAAATTGCTCCCGTTCCTACTGCTGTAGAAATAGCACAAATTGTTGTATCCATGAAGTCCACCTCGCACGTATTATAACACATTTAATAATTGCAGAAAATAAAAAAAGGAATTAATCCTTTTTAGGTTTTACAATAATATGACGATTAGGTTCTTCGCCTTCACTTTCAGTTTTAATTCCTTTATATTCGGTTAATACACTATGTACTATTCTTCTTTCATAAGAATTCATATTTTCCATAATTACTGGTGTTTTAGTATTCTTTACTTCCCTGGCAATGTTTTTAGCTAATCTTTCTAAATGTTGAATTTGTTTGTTTTTATAATTTTCAACATCTAAATTTATATATGGATATAATCCAATTTGATTAAATACTGATTGTTTAGCAATTAATGTTAAAGCCGATAAAGTTTGGCCGTTTTTACCAATTAAAATAGCATTATTATCAGAATACATTTTAATATTAATTTGTTTATTCCTAATATTTGTTTCAAAAGATACGTTTATCCCAATATCTTTAAAAATATTTGTTAATAATTCTTTGATATAATTAGTTAAATCAGAAATTTTTACTATCGTAAATTTTAAACTTTCACTTTTAAATAAACCACCTTTTTTTACTTCTTTTTTAAATAAAATTTCTTCTTCAGTTACTTTTAAATCTTCTAAAGCTTTTGATAATACTTCTTTTTCAATTTTTCCTTCATATAAATATAATTCCATACTACGTAACACTCCGTTTCTTTATATAAAAATTTTGTACTACAGCAAAAGCATTTGTTGTAACCCAATATAATGCTATAGCTGTTGGTAAACTAAAGGATGCTATTGAAATAAAAATTAACATAAAATTGGTCATAAATTTCATTTGTTGTTCTTGAGCAGGACTTCCCATTGAATTCATATTAAACTTAAATGATAAATAAGTAGTTAATATTATTAATGCTATTAATATTAAATATAAGTAATTTCCTTCTTTTATTCCTACTAAAGGAGTAGTTCCTAATTGTAGTGTCCATAAGGATTCTTCAAATATTACTGGTACTCTATTTATTGCTTCTAAGAAAGCTAAAAATAATGGGATTTGAATAAATGCTACTAAACAACTTCCAAGTGGACTTACTTTGTATTTTTTATAAATTAACATCATTTCTTGACTTTTTTTCATCATAGCATCAGAATCTGTCTTATCTTTATATTTTTTTTCTAATTTATTTAATTCTGGTTGAGCATTCTTCATATTTTGAGATTGTTTGGCGGTTTTAACTGTTAAAGGAGTTAAAATTAATCTAATTAAAAGACCAACAATCATTATTGCAAAACCATAATTTTGTACTAACTCTCCTACTTTAACTATATACCATGCTAGTGGTATAACAAATAATTGCGCCCATAAACCACTATAAGAATCTGAATTATATAATTTTAAATCATCACAATCAGGAAGATCGGCTATTTTATATTCTAGATTTTTATCATATTTATTATATAGATTAACTAAATTTTGATTTTCTGGTTTACATAATATATTAGCTGGAACACTTTGTCCAGTAACTTCATTTACTACTCTTTTATTATTATCATCTTTTATATAAGTAGTGCAACCAGTTAATATAAATGTCATTAAAAATAATAATATTAATAATCTGCTTCTATGTTTTCTTCTCATTTATCCACCTTATTTATTAAAGAAAGTAAATTTACTTTTTTTTGTTGATAATTTATATTTAAACAGTCTTTCCTAACCATTATAATATAATCTTGATTGTTTTTAAACTCTATTTTTATTTCTTTAATTATTTCTCTCATTTGTCTTTTGATTTTATTTCTAGTTACAGCATTACCAATTTTTGTACCTACTGCTATTCCAAATCTACTATTATCTTCTTTTTTAAAATCGTAATATATAACAAAGTATTTATTTTTTAGAAATTTACCTTTTTTTATTATATTATTAAATTCAATTGATTTTTTGATTCTTTCATCAACTTTCATATAATAGTCCTCCCATTTAGAATAAAAACCACTTGTGTGGCTTATCTAGATAAAATTTTACGTCCTTTTTTTCTACGATTCTTTAAAATATTAGTTAATTTACGCGCAAAAAAGCCATGTTTTTTCTTTCTTTTACGAGTATTCGGTTGATATGTTCTTTTCATTTCTTGCACCTCCACATCCATTAAACTTTTTTAATTATATTATATTGAAACAATTAAGTCAATCAAAGGTTTGATTATAATAATATAAACAAAAATGTTGATAATTTATATTAATGTTTAAATTATTTTGTTGAAATTGTTGATAAGTTATTTTTTTTGCGTTAATATAAGGTTGTTTTTGTTTATAAGTATGTTGATATCCTGTTGAAATCTAATCTATATTTTATTAACACTTTCTTTTTGAACAAAACTGTTTTACAATTGAGTTAGGTAAGAAAAATAATCGCAAGTGGGGTGGTTAAATGGACAATAATTTATTATGGTCAAACTTTTTACAAATAGTAAAAACTAAAATCTCTCCGGTTTCTTATGACACTTGGTTTAAAGATACAAAAATAATTAAACAAGATAATAATATATTATCAATTCAAGTTCCAATGGTTTTTCATAAAAAATTTTTAAACGAAACTTATTATGATTTAATTGATGAAATAATAACTAATTTAATTGGAAACAGCTTTGACCTTGAATTTATAACTGAAGAAGAAATTAATGATGAAGATGATGAATTAACAAAAGATACAGTCGATAATGAATATACAAGAATTAATTCTAATTTAAACCCTAAATATACTTTTGAAAACTTTGTAATAGGGGATAGTAATAGATTTGCTCAAACTGCTGCTGTAGCAGTTGCAGAACAACCAGGGAAAATCTATAATCCTTTGTTTATTCATGGTAAAAGTGGATTGGGAAAAACTCATTTAATGCATGCAATTGGAAACTATGTTTTACAAAATAACAATAAAAAAATTTTATATGTTACTAGTGAAGAATTTATTTCTGATTTTATTGGTATTAATAAAAAAGATGAAAATAATTTTCCTGTTATAGAACATTTTAAAGAAAAATACCGAAAAATTGATGTTTTAATAATTGATGATATTCAATTTTTAGGAGGAGCTGAAAAAACTCAACAAGAATTTTTCCATACTTTTAATAATTTATATAACTCAAATAAACAAATAATTATTAGTTCTGATCGCTCTCCTGATGATTTAAAATTATTAGAGGATCGTTTACGAACTAGATTTAGATGGGGATTAACTGTTGATATATATCCTCCTGATTTTGAATTAAGATGCAAAATATTAAAAGATAAAATGACTGGACATGAAGTTGCTAATTTAGTTAATAAAGAAGTAATTGAATATATTGCTACAAATTGTGAAAATGATGTAAGACATTTAGAAGGAGCTATAACAAGGTTATATGCTTATGCAGCAATTATGGGTCCAGATGAAATTAATTTAAATTTTGCTGTTGAAGCTTTAAAAGATTATATAGGTACATCTCTTTATATAACTAATAATATAACTAAAATTCAAAAAGCAGTGGCAGATTATTATAAAATTACTATAGATGATTTAAAAAATAAAAAAAGAACAGCAAATATTAATTTACCAAGACAAATAGCTATCTATTTATGTAGAATGACAACTGAAGAGACGATTGTAAAAATAGGATTAGAATTTGGTAATAGAAATCATTCTACTGTATTACATGCTTATGATAAAATAAATAATGAATTAAAAATAAATAATGAATTAAAAGAGGAAATTAATGAAATAAAAAATATGATTGTTAATTAAAGTTGAAAAATAATTAGTTTTAAACATTAAGTTTTTACTATATAAAATACAAAAATTTCCATTTTCAACATTTTAAACAGTAATAATAATAATATATAAAAAAAGAAAGAAGGTATATAAATGAAATTAGTAATTGAAAAAAATATTTTACTAGAAAAATTAACAAATGTTATGAGAGCTATTTCTTCGCGAAATTTAATCCCAATCTTAAATGGAGTAAAATTTGAATTAAAAAAAGAAGGTTTATATTTAACTGCTAGTGACAGTGATTTAATAATTCAAACTTTTATAGATAAAAAAGAAATAAAAAATATACAAGAACCTGGAGTAATTATAATTCAAAGTAAATACTTACTAGAAATTATAAAAAAATTACCAAATGGAGATATAAATATTGAAGTCATAGATGGATTAAAAATTATTATTAGTACCGAAAATACCATCTTTAATTTAAATTGTTTAAGTACTGAAGATTATCCTCAATTAAAATTTGAAGAAATTAAAAATCCTATTAATTTAGAAAGTGATATTTTAAAGAAAATCATACATCAAACAATATTTGCGATATCAAATCAAGAATCTAGACCATTATTAACAGGTATTAATTTAAAATTAGTAGCTAATAAATTAAATTGTATAGCAACAGATTCTTATCGATTAGCTAAAAAAACTATCGAATTAGATCAAGATTATGAAAATTTTGATATAGTAATTCCTGGTAAAAATTTACAAGAACTAGATAAATTACTATCTGAAAATAAAAATGTTGAAATTCATCCCTTTATTAACAAAATTATTTTTAAGTATGATGATTATATTTTTCAATCAAATTTATTAAGTGGAGCGTATCCTGATACTTTAAATTTTATCCCTAAAGATTTTAATTTTATTTTAACAACATCATTAACAGATTTTATGAGTGCAATTGATCGAGCTGCGTTATTAACTCAAAATAAAGATAAAAATATTGTGAAAATGGAGACAAAAACAAATGAAGTATTAATATCATCTTTTGCAAGTGAAATTGGAAAAGTAGAGGAAACATTATTAGTAGATAAGAACACTAATGAAAATATAAATATTTCATTTAGTTCGAAATATATGTTAGAAGCTTTAAAAACTTTTACAGAAGAAGATCTATTAATTCTTTTAAATACTGATTCCCAACCAATAATTTTAAAATCTATAAAAGATGAAACTTTAATTCAATTAATTTTACCTATAAAAACCTATTAAATACATGAAATTTGTATATTTTCCAAAATTCGACAAAATTTGATAAAGTATTATGTTTTAATAAATTTTTGTTGGGAGGTGAAATATATGAATGATTATGAAATAAACGAAAAAACATTAGCAATCATACCTTTTAGTAATTATAAATCGATAATTTATGAATCACATGACTGTTTTATATTGGAAAAACCAGTATCTAAAATAATGGATTCGAGCTGTAAATACTATGGAAGTACATTTGAAGGTCGGCAAAAAGGAACTGCTTTTTTAACTGGAATAAGATATAAAGCTCCGATAATTATTTCGGAAGAAAATAATATTATCTTTTTTCCAACATCATCACCAAGATTAAAAGAATGCGCTTGGATTAGTTTAAATAATATTAAAAAATATTATGATAAAGAAACTAAAATGTTAATAGAATTTATGAATAAAGAAACATTAGAATTTGATATATCATCTAATATATTAAGAAATCAAATTTTTAGAGCTTCAATGCTTGATTCAGCAATAAGAAAAAGAAGTATTAATCGATAAAAAAGATTTAAAAAATACTTTTCTTATGTTATAATTTAAATAGGTATAGGAGTACTAAAATACCTATTTTATTTTTATAAAGACTTAAAAAGGGGGAAGAATGCAAATTTTACAATTAAAACTTATTAATTTTAGAAATTATAAACAAATTCAGTTTAATTTTTCTCCTAAAAAAAATATAATCTTAGGTAATAATGGATTAGGTAAAACAAATATTGTAGAAGCTATATATTATTTAGCTTTAACAAAATCATTTAGAGTTAATAATGATATATTTTTAATTAATAATGAATCAAATTATTCGATTGTTGAAGGGCAAGTTAAAGAAACTATTAAAAATGATTATAAAATAATCATAGAAAATAAAAATAAAAGGGTTTTTATTAATAATAATCAAGTGAAAAAATTAAGTGACTATATTTCTAAAATTAATATAATTAGTTTTAATCCTGAAGATTTAAAATTAATAAAAGATAGTCCGAATATTCATCGACAACTTATTAATATTGAAATATCTCAGTTTGATAATAATTATTTGAAGAATTTATCAATATATAACAAAATTTTAAAGCAAAGAAATAGTTATTTAAAGAATTTATCCTTTAAAAAAAATTATAATATCGAGTATTTGTATATTTTAACTGATAAGTTAATTGATTATGGTATTAATATATACAATTTAAGAAAATTATATATAGAAAATATAAATATATATTTAAATATTTATTTTAAAAAAATAACTAATAAAGATGGTTTATATTTAAAATATGTATCTAATTATGATAATTTAAACAAAGATGAATTAATTAAAAAATATAAAAATTTATATCAAACTGATATTAATTATGGTAAAACCACTTTTGGTATTCATTTAGATGATTTTATATTTTATTATCAAACTGAAATTGCAAAAAATTATTTATCAGAAGGTGAACTAAAAAATGTTGTAATAGCTTTTAAATTAGCGGAAATAAATATTTTTATTAATATTAAAAAAAAGATACCGATATTAATTTTAGATGATTTATTTAGTGAAATTGATAGTGGTAAAATTAATAAAATATTTAAATTGTTAAAAAAAAATTTACAAATCTTTATAACTACGACAGATATAAATAATATTGATAATAAAACATTACAAAATAGTAAAATTTTTAAATTAAAAAATAATGGTATAGAGGAGATAATTTATGAGTGAACATTATAATGAAAAAGATATCCAAATTTTAGAAGGTTTAGAAGCTGTAAAAAAAAGACCCGGTATGTACATAGGAACAACTAGTTCAAAAGGACTTCATCATTTAATTTGGGAAATAATTGATAATGCAATAGATGAAGCAATGGCTGGATATTGTGATGATATTGAAATAATAATTAATAAAGATAATTCAATTACTGTAAAAGATGATGGAAGAGGAATACCCACTGGTATTCATGAAAAAACTGGAATATCAACAGTTGAAACAGTTTATACAATTCTTCATGCTGGCGGAAAATTTGGTGGGTCAGGATATAAAGTATCTGGGGGATTACACGGAGTAGGAGCTTCGGTAGTAAATGCTTTAAGTAGCTGGTTAGAAGTATACGTATATCAAAATTCAAAAGTATATTATATGAAATTTGAAAATGGTGGAGATTCTGTTACTCCTTTATCTGTTATCGATAAATGTGATTCTAATAGAACTGGTACAACAGTAACTTTTAAACCAAATCCTGATATTTTTAAAGAAACTACGATATTTGATTATGATATTATAAAGAATAAAATAAGAGAATTAGCTTTTTTAAATAAAGGATTAAGGATATTACTTGTTGATGATAGAGAAATAGAAAAGAAAAACGAAGAATTTTTATATAATGGTGGATTAGTAGAATATGTAAAATATTTAAATAGAAATAATCAACCTATACATGATGTTATTATAAATACTGAAGGTGAAAAAGATGATGTATTTATAGAAGTAGCTTTACAATATAATAATTCATATAATAATATATTATTATCATTTGTTAATAATATAAATACCCATGATGGCGGAACTCATGAAGAAGGTATTAGAAACACTTTAACAAGAATAATCAATAACTATGCTAAAAATAGTAAAATGTTAAAAGATAATGATGATAATTTTACGGGTGACGATGTTAGAGAAGGTCTTGTGATGGTTATATCTTGTAAACACCCAAATCCTCAATTTGAAGGTCAAACAAAAGGTCGTTTAGGAAATATTGAAGTTAGGAAAATTGCTTCTGATGTTTTTGGTCAAGAATTAGAAAGATTTTTTTTAGAAAATCCAAATATAGCTAAAAAAATAGTTGAAAAATCAATGCTTGCATCTAGAGCTAGAGTTGCTGCAAAGAAAGCTAGGGAACTATCCAGAACCAAAGGTGGTCTTGATTTAACAAATCAATGGGGAAAATTAGCTGACTGTTCAAGTAAAGATCTTTTTGAAAGAGAATTATTTATTGTCGAAGGGGACTCAGCAATGGGTTCAGCTAAATTAGGAAGAAATCCCAAAACTCAAGCTATACTACCTATAAAAGGCAAAATATTAAATGTAGAAAAATCTAGATTGGATAAAATTTTATCAAACGAAGAAATTAGAAGTTTAATCACTGCCTTTGGAACGAGTATAGGTGATGAATTTGATATTACTAAGTTAAGATATAATAAAATAATACTTATGACTGATGCGGATGTTGATGGTGCTCATATCAGAACACTATTATTAACATTTTTATATCGATTTTTCAAACCATTAATTGAAAATGGTCATGTTTATGTTGCTCAACCGCCATTATTTAAAATAACTCACGGAAAAACAATAAAATATGTTTTAAATGAACACGAAAAAGATGAATATTTAAATTCTCTTAATGAAGATATTAGGAAAAAAACAAACATAAACCGCCAAAAAGGTCTTGGTGAAATGGATGCAATTGATTTAAGAGTAACAACAATGGATATTGATGAAAGAATATTATTAAAAATAAATATAGATGATGCAATTTTAGCTGATGAAATGTTTACTATCTTAATGGGTGAAGAAGTAGAACCGAGAAGAAAATTTATCGAAGAAAATGCATTAAATGTAAAAAATCTTGATATATAGGAGGTAAAAATGGAAAACGATATAAATATAGATAAATTTAATGAAATTAACATAGATAGTGAAATAAAAAATTCATTTCTAGATTATTCAATGAGTGTTATTGTGTCAAGAGCTATCCCTGATGTTAGGGATGGTTTAAAACCAGTCCATAGAAGACTTTTATATACATTTTATGCTGAAGGAATAACTCATGATAAACCTCATAAAAAAAGTGCTACAAGTTGTGGTAAAGTAATGCAATATCATCCTCATGGTGATGCTGCTATTTATGACACTATGGCAAGAATGGCTCAAGATTTTACATATAGATATCCATTAATTGATGGCAAAGGAGCATTTGGAGCACCAGATGGATCAAGTCCAGCTGCAGCAAGATATACAGAAGCAAGATTGGCAAAAATTTCTAGTGAAATGTTGAGAGATATAAACAAAAATGCTGTTGATTTTGTACCTAGTTACGATGATGAAAGTGTCGAACCTGTTGTTTTACCATCAAGATTTCCCAATATATTAGTAAACGGAAATATGGGAATTGCAGTTGGGATGGCAACAAATATTCCTCCTCATAATTTAGGAGAAACAATAGATGCTACTATTGCCTACATAAATAATCCAGAAATATCTGTGTTAGAATTAATGGAAAAAATAAAAGGCCCTGATTTTCCTACTGGTGGAATTATACTCGGAAATAGTGGAATAAAAAAAGCTTTTGAAACTGGAAAAGGTAGTATTACAGTTAGAGGAAAAGTTGATATAGAAGAAAAAAAAGGCAAAGTAAAATTAATTATAACCGAAATTCCTTATCAAGTAAATTATACAAATATTATTAGAAAAATTGCTGAATTAGTACGAGATAAACAAATTGATGGAATAGCAAATTTAACTGATGAGTCCGCTTTAGAAGGTATTCGGATTGTAATAGATGTTAAAAAAGACTACAATCCGAATGTATTATTAAATAATTTATATAAATATACTCAATTACAAACTTCTTTTGGTATTAATTTCTTAATGTTAGTTGATAGAAGACCTAAAACATTATGTTTAAAAGAAATTTTAGAACATTATACAAATTTTCAAAGAACTGTAATTATAAGAAGAACCCAATTTGACTTGGAAAAATCAGAAAAAGCGGCTCATATTCAAGAAGGGCTTAAAATTGCATTAGATTATATTGATGAAGTAATTAAATTAATAAGAGGTTCAAAAAAAGATGTCGATGCTAAAAAAGGTTTAATGGAAAGATTTGGTTTATCTGAAATTCAAGCTGAAGCAATTATGGAAATGAAACTTAGAAGGTTAACTGGACTGGAAAAGGAAAAAATAGAGGAAGAATTAAAATATTTATTAGAAAAAATAGAAGAATTAAAATCTATATTGGTAAGTAATCAAAAAATATCAAATATAATTATCAAGGAATTAACTGAAATTAAAGAAAAATATTCTGATGCTAGAAGAACTGTTATAGATGTAACTTCACTTGAGTATATTGAAGATGAATCTCTAATACCTGAAGAAAACATTATGATTACTTTAACAGAAAAAGGATATATTAAAAGAATTGTTTCTGAAACTTACAAAACTCAAAATAGAGGCGGTGTAGGTGTAAAGGGAATGTCAACAAATGAAGAAGATTTCGTCGAAATTATGATTAATTTATCAACTCATGATTATGTTATGTTCTTTACTAATAAAGGAAAAGTCTATAGATTGAAGGGATATGAGATACCAAAATATTCTAGACAGTCGAAAGGGTTACCTGTTATAAATTTATTATCTTTAGATAAAGGAGAAGTAATTAATTCAGTAATACCTTTATCAGCTGAAAATGATTATAAATATTTTGTGTTTGCAACTAAAAAAGGCTTAGTAAAAAGAACAAAAATTGACGAGTTTAATAATATAAGAGTAACCGGAAAAATTTGTATTAAATTAAAATCGGAAGACGAATTAATTGGAGTTAAAAAAACTGATGGTACTGATAATATTTTACTAGCTTCAGAAACCGGAAAAATGGTAGTATTTTTAGAAGATCAAATAAGAACCATGGGCAGAACAGCTTCTGGTGTAAAAGGCATAAATTTAGATAATTCCAAATGTATCGGATTAGAAGTTGCTAAGGATGATAGTAATATAATAATAATAACCGAAAATGGTTATGGTAAAAAAACATTAGTTTCTGAATATAGAAAAACTAAGCGTGGTAGTAAAGGTGTTAAAGCTCTCAGCGTTACTGAAAAAAACGGTAAAATAAAATCATTTAAAAGAATAGAACCAAACGATAAAGATATTATGATTATAACTGATGAAGGCACAATAATAAGATTACCATTAGACCAAATATCTCAATTAAGTAGAGTAACACAAGGATCAAGACTAATACATTTGAAAAATAATCAAAAAGTATCAACATTTACTTTAGTTGAGAAAAATGAAGATGATATAGAATCATAAATAAACGCCGTATTTATACGGTGTTTTTAAATGTAGCTATTAATTAATGTTCCACGTGAAACAT
>JAQVVC010000012.1 GCA_028699175.1 Bacilli bacterium
ATTATTTCTTCTTCAAAATAATTTTTAAAACTAATTACTTTAAAACTACTATTTCCTATTATTTTTGTTGTTTTATCCTTAGGAATAATAAAATCATTAGCATTATAATTTTCATATTTTAATTTAAAAAATTCATTAGGGTTCATTGTTACATAAGATTGCCCTTTAATTATTTCCGGATTAACTAATATCGATGATAAAATATTATTATCTAACTTTTCTTCTCGATATATTTGTTCTTGATATCTTAATACAGTAGGATCATCACTTATTTTATTAATAAATTCTTTTTTTTCAAAATTTGTAGTTATTAAGGGGTTTATTTTACTTATATGATAGTCTTTCCCGACTTGATAATATTCAATTTCTAATTTATCTCCCATACTAAATATATTAGAATATATAGATAAATTCTCAGTTAGTTTATCTTTAGAATTTTCATCTATCCTTGCAATAATTTCTTTTCCCGATCTTCTTTCTATAATAGTAGCATTAGCACTATAAATAATTATAACTTGGGAATCTTTTTTAATAGCTAAAATTCCATAAACTAAATTAATTATTAAAATTACAAGTATTAATAAAATTCTAATTGCTCTTTTACTTACTTTCATTTTTAACTCCTATAATTTTTCAATTACGTCAATTATCAAAGGTACCATTTGTTTTTTACGAGATACTACACCTTCAAATAAATATCCTTCTGTTATTTCATCAATATTATAAGCGTCTTCTATATATTTTTTACCACTTTCATTAAAGAGAATATAAGAATTATTATTTAATATATCAGTAACAAAAAGACATACTACTTTATAATTATTATTAGTACTTATTTTATTTAATTCATCAACATATTCTTTCATTTTAAATTTATATTCATCAAATGATGTTGTAAATACTTGAGCTACACCTACTTTATTATCACCAGCTATATAAGTTTTAAAATCTTTATTTATAACGTCTTGGATGCTCATCCCTTTTATACTTACACCACTTTTTAATAATTCTAAACCATATTTATTAATTTCAATCTTAGCTATTTTAGCTAATTTTTCAGCTGCTAATTTATCATGGATAGTTGTTGTGGGACTTGCTAATAATAAGGTATCAGATATAATACCGCTTAACATAATACCAGCTATATTTTTAGGTATATTTAAGCTTTGTTCCATAAATAAATAATAAATTACCGTATTAACTGAACCAACAGTCATATTTCTAAAATTAATAGGTCCTGATGTAGATATATTTCCGATATTATGATGATCAACTATTTCTAAAATATTAGCTTCATTTAAACCATCAACACTTTGATTTGATTCATTATGATCAACTAATATTAAACTCTTTCTTGTAAATTCATGAGTATCGATTACTCTAAGCATACCTTCACAAATACCTTTACTATTAACAATGGGATAATTAGTATGTTTATATTTATTACTTATTTCGATAAAGTCTGTTAAATAGTCATTGGGTTCAAAACAAATAGCTGAAGTTGCTCTTTGAATAGTTTTAATAGGATTAGATAAACTAATTATTTTAGTTACTCTAAAGGTATCAAAAGGAGTAATAATTACATTAACTTTATTCTCTTTAGCAAGTCGTTCCTCTTCTTCAGTTAATTGTTTATTATTAATTAATATTATAAGTTTAACTTTACTTTTTAAAGCGTGATTAAGAATTAAACTCCGATTACATCCAATGATAATTGACTCATTGCTAAGTTTAATAGTATTAATTAGCATTCGATAAGGAATAGTTATTGTTATTGCTTTACCAATTATATCCTCATCAAATTTATATACTTTAGATGCACATAAAGTACTAGCAATATTATCAAAACTAGTATTTATTTCATTTGAAGAACTAACAATTAATTCTCTGGCAATTTCTTTTAAAGAAACATATCCTAAAAAATATTTCTTATCATCAACAATCGGAATACCAGTTATTTCTTTCTCACTTATATAATTATAAGTATTAAATATTGATTCATCTTCATTAATATAAAAATTCTTTTTGTATTTAACATCTTTTAATTGAACTTTAACATCATTTAAATATTTAGGAATTGGCATCTTAAATTTATTTAAAACAAATAAAGTTTCGGAATTTATTTCACTTAAAATTCTAGGTTCAGTATTTAAACCCATTTGATTTTTTAAATAACTTAATGCAATAGCTCCACATACTGAATCAGTATCAGGTTTTTTATGTCCGATTACTAATATTTTTTCCATAATTTTGGGCCCCTTTACCTTAATAAATTATACACTAAAAATTTAATAATTTAAAGTTATTATAAATATTTATGTTATAATTTTTATAGTTGAGGTGTTTTAATGAAGAAAAAACTAAAAATGAAAAAACAAGCTAGAAAAAGATTAATAATATTAATTCTAATTATCATTATATCAATAGCAGGAGTTAAATTAATTAATGATTATTCATATCGGCAAACCTATGAATATAAATTACTCCAAATAAATTATTCTTTAGACGAAATTAAAATTATTGAAAAAGAACTTAATGGTGAGCAAATCAATACTTTATTAAATAAAAAATATAATCCTAATTTAACAAAAATAATTAGTAATAAATATTTTATCTATGATAATCTAGATCGCTATTTTAATTATATTAATGAAAATAAGGATATTAATTTAAATAAAGTTGTATCTTTAGTAAATGTAAATCGTGATCGTGATTTTTATAAAGAACCTATAAAAACAAATTATAAAGATGAAAAATTAATGTTAGTTAATAAATATTATTACTTAGATAAAGATTATGAACCTGAAAATATTATTACTACTAGTGGAACTTATTCTTATGCTAATAATTCTTTAAATGAAGAAACTTATAATGCCTATCAAGAATTATATGATGCTGCTAAAATAGATGGATATACAATCTTAATAGTATCATCATATCGAAATTATGATTATCAAGAAGAAATATGGACTTCAAGAAAAAAATTATATGGAACTAGGAAAGCTGATGAATATGCTGCTAGAGCTGGCCATTCTGAACATCAAACTGGTTATGCAGTAGATGTTGCTGACTTTAATGATGTTAATGACAAATTTGGTGATACTAAAAGTTATATATGGATGAAAGAAAATGCTCATAAGTATGGTTTTATTCTAAGATACCCTAAAGATAAAGAAGATATAACCGGTTATTCATATGAACCATGGCATTATCGATATGTAGGCAAAGAAATAGCCAGTAAGATATATAATGAAAATATTACTTTTGATGAATATTATGCTTATTATTTAGATAAATAAAAGAATTATTTATAATATAATCTATATATTTACAGTTTTAACATTTTTTATTAAAAATTTTTTTGTGTTTTTTTAAATATTATGCTAAATTAAATGAAAGAGGTAATTAAATGAAAGAATTTTACGAACAAAATTTATTTGGTGATGTTATGCTTTCAGCACAACAAGAAAGAGAATATTTTGAAAAAAGAATGCGAGCTATAAAAAACTACTCAGTGGGTTATTTTAAACAAAACGCTTATGCTTCATTATGTAATAGATACTTGCAAATGCTATCAATTTACCCAGATGATATGGAATATAAAGATATTAGAAATGTTGCTTTTTCAGCATTAGAAGAATTAGGAATTGATTCATATATTGTTGATAGCGAATTAGAAGCATATAATACTAATCTTTCATCACCAGAAAAAAGTAAATCTAGGTAATAAGTACATTTTATCTTAGAATTTATAATTATATTATTTAAGAACTATTTTAAAGATTAGTTCTTTTATTTTTATAAAATAAAATCATAAATATGTGTTAGAATAATTATAGATTTGTGGTAATATTATGAATACATTTAAGTTAGTAAGTAATTATAAACCTGCTGGTGATCAACCAGAAGCAATTAATAGATTAGTAGTGGGTATTAATAATAAAGAAAAACATCAAGTACTACTTGGTGCTACTGGTACTGGAAAAACTTTTACGATCGCCAATGTAATTGAAAAGGTTCAAAAACCTACTTTAGTTTTAGCCCATAATAAAACTTTAGCTGGTCAATTATACTCTGAATTTAAAGAGTTATTTCCTAATAATCGAGTTGAATATTTTGTATCATATTATGATTATTATCAACCAGAAGCTTATGTTCCTTCTAGTGATACCTATATTGAAAAAGATTCAAGTATTAATGATGAAATTGATGAATTAAGGCATGGTGCAACTAGTGCTTTAATAAATAATAAAGATGTTATTGTCGTTGCTTCTGTTTCTTGTATATATGGTATTGGTGAACCTGAAGAATATAAAAAAGGCATGTTAATTTTATCAGTTGGTGATAATATTAGCAGAAATGATATTATTGAAAAATTAGTTGCTATGACTTATGAACGAAATCAACTTGATTTTCACAGAGGAACATTTAGAGTTAATGGAGATGTCATAGATATAGTACCAGCTAGTGGCAGAAAAAATGGTATTAGAGTTGAATTATTTGGAAAAGTTGTTGACCGGATTTCTGAATTTGATGTTTTAACGGGAACTATCTTACAACAAATTAAAAATATCAGCATTTATCCAGCTAGTCATTTTGTAACTAGTGATGTAAAGATAAAAGAAGCGATTAAAAGAATCGAAGCAGAAGCCGAAGAAAGACTAAAATATTTTAATGATAATAATAAACTAATTGAAGAACAAAGACTAAGAGAAAGAATTAAATATGATGTCGAAATGCTTAGAGAAACTGGTTTTTGTAATGGGATTGAAAACTATGCTAGACACTTAGCTTTAAAGGACGTAGGCGAAACTCCAAGTACTTTAATTGATTTTTTTGGTGATAATTTTTTATTAGTAGTTGATGAATCACATGTTACCTTACCTCAAGTTAGGGCAATGTATAATGGCGATCGATCACGAAAACAAACCTTAGTTGATTATGGTTTTAGATTACCTAGTGCTCTTGATAATCGGCCTTTAAAATTTGATGAATTTAATAATAAAATAGACCAAGTCATTTATGTATCAGCAACTCCTGGTGATTATGAACTTGAACTAATTAATAATAATGTTGTTGAAAGTATTATCCGACCTACTGGTTTAGTTGATCCAACAATTGAAGTAAGAAAAACTGATGGTCAAATTGATGATTTAATTCATCAAATTAATATTAGATCACAAAAGAGTGAAAGAGTATTAATTACGACTTTAACTATTAGAATGGCTGAAGAATTAACTAATTATTTAAAACAATTAAATATTAAAGTAGCCTATCTTCATAGTGAAGTTAAAACCTTTGAAAGATTAAAAATAATTAGAGATTTAAGAATGGGAAAATATGATGTTATAGTCGGAATTAATCTTTTAAGAGAAGGTTTAGATATTCCTGAAGTTAGTTTAATTGCCATATTAGATGCTGATAAACAAGGATTCTTAAGAAGTGAACGAAGTTTAATTCAAACCATTGGAAGAGCAGCTCGTAATGAAAACGGCCATGTTATAATGTATGCCGATAAAATAAGTGATGCTATGAATAAAGCAATTAAGGAAACAAATAGAAGAAGAGAAATACAAATAAATTATAATAAAGAACATGGTATAGTTCCTAAAACAATAATCAAAGAAATCAGAGATTTAATATCAAATGAAGTTAAAGAAGATAATTTAGAAGAAATATCTGCCAAAGATAAAAAAGAAATAATCTTAAAAATTGAAAGAGAAATGAGACAAGCTGCAAAAGAACTTGACTTTGAAAAAGCCATGCAATTACGAGATATATTATTTGAAATGAAGACTAAATAAAGAAGCATTCTAGGCTTCTTTATTTATGATAAACTAATTTTTTGTATCCTTCCATAATTATTAAAAGAGGAAGAGATAAAATAAATATTCCAAAAATATGCCATAACGGGATACTAGTTATTTTCAAAAATTGAGCAAATATGTCCACTTTTAAAACGATAATATGTAAGAATATTGAACCAAATATCGAAAATATTAAAAATTTATTATTAAGGGGCATTGAAAAGGCACTCCTTTTTTCACTTCGGCAATTAAAGACATGAACATTTTGAATAAATACCATTAAGGTTACTATATATGTTCTTGCTACAATTATATCAACATTATTTTTCATTAAAAATACCCAAAAGCCATATACAACTAATCCAATTGTTAAGCTTGAAACTAATAATTCAAAAAATAAATCTTTATTAAAGATCGTGCTTTCTGGGCTACTTACTTTTTCTTCTAATACACCATCTTCGTGGTTTTCAAAAGATAATGCCATATCCTGCAAGCCATCTGTTACTACATTTAACCATAATATCTGAATCGCTATTAATGGAATTGGTAAATTAGCCAGTATTGCTAAGACAAAGAATAGTACTTCAGCTGCTCCGCAAGATAATAATAAATAAACTATTTTTCGAATATTACTATAAGCTATTCGACCATATTTAATACCTTCAACAATTGATTTAAAATTATCATCTAAAATTATCATATCAGCAGTATCTTTTGCTACATCTGTTCCACTTCCCATAGCAATACCAATATTAGCTGCTTTTATAGCTGGGGCATCATTTACGCCATCTCCTGTTACGGCAATATATTCATTTTGTCTTTTGAATGATTCAACAATAGCTAATTTATTTAAAGGAGTTACTCGGGCAAAAACAGTTTTATCTTTAATAAAATTATCAAATTCTTTTTCTCCTAATTGTAAATATTTTTCTAATTCTTCTCCGGTAGTAATGTTTTTTTCATTTTTTATTAATGCTAGTTCTTTACCTATATTAGCTGCTGTTAAAGGATGATCTCCTGTTATCATAACGACTTTGATTCCAGCCTTTTTACATTTTTTAATTGCCGGTTTGGCTTCTTTTCTAATCGGATCGATAAAACAAACAAAGCCTAGAAAAATTAATTTATTAAGATCTTTTTCAGTATATGATTTTTTTAATTCGATTTCTTTTTTAGCTAAAGCAATGACTCGATAACCGTTAAAAGCCATTTTTTCATTTTGATTATTTAAAGCTTTTTTATCAATATTAACTGCTTTTCCATTAATCATCATTTTATCGCAAAACGATAATACTTTTTCAGTTGATCCTTTAACAGTACAATATTTTTTATTATTATCTTCATAGAATGCAGCTGAATATTGATTTTCTGATTCATAGGGAATTTTTGATATTAAATCGGGTTCTTTTGATACTTTAGCTTTTAACCCTAAAACTAAAAAAGCTACGTCAATGGTATCACCAAAATACTTAAATTTATTGTTTTCTTTTTTTAAAACTGCTTCAGTATTTATAATTCCTTGAAAAATTATATCTTTGATTGCTTTTTCTTTTTGAGCCGGATAATTAATTTTACCAATATCATTATAGCCACTTCCCGTAATATTAATTTCTTCTTGGGAAGGCAAGACTATTTTTTTAGCTGTTTGTTCATTTAATGTTAAAGTACCTGTTTTATCACTAGCTATTACTGTGCAACTTCCTAAAGCTTCAACAGAATTTAATTTTTTAACAATAACATTTTTTTTCGCCATTCGACTTGAAGATACAGTTAAAGCCATTGTTAAAGCAAGAGGGAGCCCTTCTGGCATAGCTGATACTGATAGCGCGATAACTAAAATAAAGATTTCTTTTCCAGAAACATTATTATAATATAATAATATCGTTAAGATTATGGCAATAACTAAAATTAATAATGATATTTGTTTCGATAATTTATTTACTCTTATCGAAAGTGGTGATGGAGTATCTTCCATATTTGATACCGTATCGGCTATTTTACCAATTGCTGTATCACTTCCGGTTTTAATTACCACAGCTTTTGCTCTTCCTTTTATTACAACTGTTCCAGCATAAACAATATTACTTGCTTCAGTTTTTTTATGACTGTTTTTTATTACCCCATGACTTTCACCAGTTAAAACTGATTCATCAATTATTAAATTTTGAGCATCAATAATTCTTAAATCAGCACCTACTTTATTACCGGATTCAAGTAAGACAATATCTCCAATAACTAAATCAGTTGAGTAAATCTTTTGTTCTTTATTATCTCTTATTACTTTGGTTTCATATTTAATTAAGTCAGCAAGAGCATCTGTAGTTTTTAATGCTCTCCATTCTTGAATTGCGCCCACTAAAACATCTATTAAAATAATAATTAAGATAGCAATAGCTTCAATATAATCTTTACTAACAAAAGAAAATAGTCCCCCGATAATTAAAATAATTAAAATTGGATTTTTAAATTCGTTTATAATAATTTTAAAAAAATTACGTTTTTTGTTTTTAGCTAGTTCATTTTTTCCATATTTCTTCAATCTTTTTTGAGCTTCAATTAAAGAAAGTCCATTTTGACTAGTATTAAAATATTTTAAAACTTCTTTTATATTTTGATCGTAAAATGTTTTCATATATTAATCCTTTTGTTTATCTTGATATAATAAGTATAACACTTTTTTCCCATTAAAAAAATACTATATTATAGCATTTTTTAATCTCGCCCACTTACTAAAGATATTAATCTTAAAAGTTCTAAAGCACTTGCTAAAACTCCTGCAACATAGGTAAATGCGGCTGCTTTTAACATTTTATCTACACCTGTCAAATCTTCAGATGAAGCAAAATTATATTTCATTATCTCTTTTTTAGCCCTCGTACTAGCATTAAACTCTACTGGTAAAGTTACAACTTGAAATAGGAAACCTAATCCTACTAATAAGATACCTATCCATATAAGATCTAACATTTGAAATAAAAATCCAATTAATAAGATTATATAAGAGAATTTAGTTGCTAAACTTACTACAGGAAAAATATAACTTCTAATTTTCATATATAAATATCCATCTTTATCTTGTAAAGCATGACCTGTTTCATGAGCAGCTATTGCTAAAGAAGCAATACTAGTTCCATTATATACATCATTTGATAGTCTAACGGTTTTTCTTTTTGGATCATAATGATCACTCATTGTGCCATCAGTTATTACAACGTACATATCTTTTAAGTTGTTATTATCTAACATTTTACGTGCTATATCATAACCAGTTAACTTTTTACTATTTTCTTGTTTTTTATATTTTCCATATGAAGAGCTTACAAAAATCTGAGCTGCTAACGGAATTAATAAAATTAAAATAAAATATATTATACTATTCATATTATTTACCTACCTCTTTATATATTGTACCTTCTTTAGTATCAATTAGCAATATTCCTTTTTCTAATAAATCATTTCTGATTGAATCTGCTAATTCAAAATCTTTGTTATTTTTGGCTTTATCTCTTGATTTAATAAGAGCCATTATATTATCATGATTTTTACTTAATTCGGCTTTTTTTAATAAATCTAAACTTAAAACTTTATCAAAATCATTTATTAATTCTAATTTAGTAAAACCATTAACCATATCATTTTTTAATAAATCATAAATTACAGTTATAGCATTAGCAACATTTAAATCGTCTTCTAAAGAATTAATAAATTTACCGATATAAAAGTTAAAAGATGCTTCATCTAAATCGCCTTCATTTTTAATTAGTGAGATTTTATTCTTTAGTTTTTTATAAGCTTGCTCAGCACTATTTAATGAAGTAAAACTAAATACTAATTGACTACGATAATGACTATTTAAACACATATATCTAAATGCTAAAGGGTGGTAGCCTTTTTCTTTTAATAATGATACGGTCAATGTAGCACCTTTACTTTTACTCATTTTACCGGTTTCATCTAATAAATGTTCATTATGAAACCAATAATTACACCATTTGTGGCCAACATAAGCTTCACTTTGAGCTATTTCATTAGTATGATGAGGAAATATATTATCTACTCCGCCACCATGAATATCAATATATTCTCCACCATGATTAATACATATTCCTGAACATTCAATATGCCATCCAGGATATCCGGTACCCCAAGGAGATTCCCATTTTAATTCTTGCTTATCAAATTTTGATTTTGTAAACCAAAGCACGAAGTCAGCTTGATTCTTTTTATTTGAATCTTTTTCTACCCCTTCTCGAGCTCCAATTAATAATTCATTTTCTTTATGATTAGTTAATTGATAATAATCTGTTAATTTAGAGGTATCAAAATAAACATTACCTCCAGCTAAATAAGCATATCCTTTTTCAATTAAAGTTGTTATCATTTTAATATAAGTATCAATATGCGATGTGGCAGGTGATACTATTTCCGGCACTTTATTATTAACTAAATCAAAATCAATAAAAAAGCGTTCTGTATAATAAGTGGCTAAATCCATAACTGATTTATTTTCTTTTTGAGCCGTTTTGACCATCTTGTCATCACCATAATCAGAATCATCAGTTAAATGCCCCACATCAGTTATATTCATTATTCTAGTAACTTTATATCCTAATAATCTCAATGTTTTATCAAGGACATCGTGATTAATATAATTACGCATATTACCTATGTGTTGATCATGATAAACGGTAGGACCACATGTATAAAATATGACTTCTCCTTCTTTGCGAGGAATAAATTCCTCCACTTTTTTGGTTAAAGTATTATAAAATTTCATAACATACCTCCAATAATTATTTTAGCATTTTTAATTGGCAAATAAAAGGTTTTTTTTATTATTAAAACCGATCCTTGAATTAGCTTTGTTATCTAAAATAAATATTATAGTATTATTAAGAAACAATTTTTCATTGCGATTATTGGTGATATAACCATTATTAATCATCGTATTAATTAAATTGAAAAGAACTTTATTTACGCTTTCATAATTATTAAATAAAATTATCGAATAAGGATTTTCATTTATTTGATCATATAAATAATTATTAGTAATTAATTTATTTAAACTATATTCATCATTAAATTCCGTACAATCAATATTTATTAAATTAATAAATAATTTTTTTGATATTAATTTAATTAATTCTTCTTTCTTTTTTCGATCTGTTCCTGATAAAAACATATATTTATTAGGTTTTTGATCTTTAATAATATTTAATACATTTTTTAATATTTGTTCATTATATTTAGATAATAATTCTTCTTTTATATTATTAATTTTTTCTTTGCTGATGTGATGTAGATTAATTCGCGAGTAAATAGTTTTTTTAATATCTTCTTCGCTTATTTTATTATCTTTATTATCTTTATTATAATTATCTAATACTTTTTTTGAACATACCGAATCTAAAATATCAATACATTTATCTGGATTATATAAGTTTTGAAAATATATTTCAGCCATATTAATTAAATAGATTATTGATTCTTTACTTATTTTTAAATTATAATGCTTTTCAAAACTTTTTTTTATTTTCATTAAGATATATTTCATATCTTCATTAGTAGGTTCATTAACTTTAATAGTTGCAAATCTTCGATTTAAAGCTGAATCTTTTTTGATAAATTCATTATATTCTTCAAGAGTAGTTGCACCAATGATTGATAAATCTCCTCTAGCTAAATATGGTTTTAAGATATTAGCAGCATCGATTGATCCGTCAGATGCTCCTGTTTTAACAATATTATGAATTTCATCAATAAATAATATGACATTTTTATTATTAATAACTTCTTTAATTAAATTATTAACTCTTTCTTCAAATTCACCTCGGTACTTAGTTCCTGCTATTAAAGTACTAGTATTAATTAAAATTATTTCTTTATTTTTAAGATTATCTGGTACCTGATTTAATTTTATTCTTCGTGCCAGTTCTTCAACTATAGCTGTTTTACCTACTCCTGCTTTACCAATTAATAAAGGATTATTTTTATTTCTTCTTAATAATATTTGCATTACTTCTTCAATTTCTTTTTCTCTTAATAATATTTTATCAATTTCTTTATCATTTAGATTAATTCCTAATTCATAAGCTATTTTGGGTTTAGTTAATTCTTTATTAAGTTCTTTTAAGTCTACCCCCATATTATCAACAATTCTTAAAGCTATACCTTCATTTTCATTTATCAGAGATGAAAATAAATATATTTCATTTAATTCTTTTTTTTCATCATATGATTTATCATAAGCTTTATTAATAATTAATTTTAATAACGGGGTATAGAGAATTATTTCACTTTGTTTTGATGAAGAACCAACTATATTAAGTAACTCGGTTTTAAAATTATGATAAGTTAAATTATACTTATTACATATCTTCTTTATCTTATCTTTTTTAAGTAAAGATAATAATAAATGTTCTGTCCCTACATAGGGGTGTTTTAAAAATAACATCTCTTTTTCAGCATCATTTAATATCTTATTTACGGCAGTATTATAACATTTATTCATATAAAAAATCCTCCTTATATATTTTATGTATATAATGAGGATTATATTTATTTTTTATTCATAAGCTCGCTCTAATCTTAATTTATCAGCAAGAGTTGCAATAAACTCAGAATTAGTAGGCTTAGCCCGATCATAATCAACTGAGTGACCAAAAATATCTTCCATTAAATCATAATCTCCCCTAGTCCAGCTAACTTCTATAGCATGACGGATTGCCCGTTCTACCCTACTTGTCGTTGTATCATATTTATCTGCTATTTCGGGATATAATTCTTTGGTAATAGCTCCAATCATAGATGGTTTGTTATACATTAAACTAATTCCATCTCGAATGTACATATACCCTTTAATATGAGAAGGTATACCAAGAGAATGTAATAAGTTTGTAATAGCTTGTTTTAAATCTTGGTTAGCAATTGTTAATTCTGTGCTCGTATTGATTACTGAATTTATAATATGTTTTTCTAAAGCTTCAAATCTAAATGGCTTTAACATATAATAATTTACCCCAATATCAGCCGATTTTTTAATTATGTCTAGTGAATTCATACCAGTAATAATTATACTTTTCTTATTAATTCCTCGCTTTTTCAATTCTTCAAGTACACTTAAACCATCCATTTTAGGTATTATTAAATCCATAACAATGATATCATAACAATCCTGATTTAATATTAATTGATTTAAAGCATCCTCTCCATCATTTGCACTACCTATTACATCTATTACTGCGTGACTACTAAAATACTCATTTACTGCTTTAACAACTTCTTGGTTGTCGTCAACCATAAAAACGCGTATTTTCTTTTCCATTTGTTTCCCTTCTATACTGCACGCTATGATAAGTATAATATAAAAGATGTCAATAATCTATAAAACATATTGACAAGTTTTGTCAATATGTGTAAACAACTGTCAAACTATGTCGAATAATTATAATAAAAAAAAGATATTATTTTAATATCTTTGTTTAGAATTTATAGTTCTTTCAACAATATTTTTTACTGCTTCAGGAGAAAACGGTTTTTTTAAGATATCAATTATTGGATACTCAAAAGCATTTAAATTTATTTCTCTTGAATCATTACCAGTAACTATTGAAACTGGAATATCATTAAATAAATTATTTTCTTTCATAAACTCAAGCACTTTAAATCCATCTGTTTTAGGCATATTTAAATCTAATAAAAAGGCCACTATACTATAATTAGAATTTTGTTTTAAATAATTAATTGCTTCATCTCCATCACTGGCAATTAAAATATTATATTCACTGGCAAATATTTTTTTGATAAAATTAATAATAATTTCCGAATCATCGGCTGTTAAGATTGTTTTTTTATTATTATCTATTGAGATTTCTTTGATGGGAGTATCTTCACTTTTTACTATAGGTGAAACAGTCTTATTACTTGATGATAAATATTTCTTAACTACTTCTACAATTCGATTTGCTTCGTCCATTAATGTTTTATAATTATCATTAACAAAAATGATATTTTTTTCTTTACTTTTTAATTCATGTTCATAAGCAAGCTCAGCTAATTTTGTAAATCCAAAATATTTAGCATCACTTTTTAATGAGTGAACTAAAATAGCATAGTTAGGCATATCTACAGCGTCTTTAAAATGAGCTATTTTATATAGCTTATTTTCTATTTCCGCCATAAAATCGCCAAGAGATTCATCATACATTATCATGTCTCCAAATAGTTCTAAACTCTTATTTAAATCCACACCATTTTGAAGGAGGATATTTTTATCCTTAATCATTATAAAACCTCACTCTTTTTTATTATAGCATTAATATTTTTAACTTACAATTACTAAAAAAGTTTTTCTAATTACTTTTATTACATAAAAAAAAATGCTTACGCATTTTATTTTTCACCAGCTACAGTTAATGATCCACTTGATATGCTTTCTGCTATAGTTAATAATTCAGTACTTGATAATTTTTCACTTGATATATAATAATCAATATTATTACTGGTCCAATATAATGAATTGGCACTTAATGCTCCAAAAGTATCATTTAGCATTAAAGGTTCTCCATATACGGGTATTATTTCAAACTCAGTTTTAGGTGTTGCTACTTCTTCAATTAAAGTAAATGGTGATTCTCCTGTAAATGTTAATATTACTCTATTACCAACATCGGTATTAATTGTATTTTTACTAGATAAATAAGTATTAGTTGGTAAATATAACGGATAAATTATATCTTCAATTATTTTACTTGTTTCTTCATCTTCTTCACAACATTCATCATCTATTAAACTTTCTAATTTAAAATAATCGTCCTTAAATGATGGTTTATAATCGATGCTAGTAAATTTTACCGTAATTTTTATATTACCAGAACTATCTAATACTTCTACTTTCTGAATTTCTCTTTTATCATCAACATAAATTTTTTCACTTACTAAATTAGCATTATTGGGATAGTTTACTTTAGCAGTAATAATAAAGCCATTTTCACTTTTTTCAGCTTTGCTTTCAGCATCTGTTTTTATATCATCTACTAAAGAATTTAACAAATAAGCTTGCGAACCATTATCAGGCCATTCAGATTGAAATTTAAAACTTTTATTTAAAGATGGTGTTATTACATATACTCCTTCTTCACTTTTTAAAATTACTTGTTCATGATTATTAATAGTGTTAACTAAATTTACGCGATAATAATCTTTACTTTTAGCTGCTGTTATATTATAAGAAAAGTTATCTTCATTACTAATGATATTCATAGTACCTTTAATTAAATAAGAATTTCTTTTATCGATATTTTTAACAAAGTCTTCTTTTACATTGTTAGTGTCTCCTTTCCCACATCCTGTTAATAATAAAAATAATGATATAAATAATACTATATATTTTTTCATCCTAACCTCCTACATTAAAATATATTTTTAAATGTATAATTTATTCATATTTACTCATACTAAAAGTAAGAAAAGAGGTTAGGTATGACAATATTACAAAAAATTTGCTTAAGTGTTACTATTATGGGTGGTATAACATGGGGCTTAATTGGACTTCTTGATTTCAATTTAGTTGAAGCTGTTTTTAGTGCTGAGTCAGTCATTCCAAGAGTTGTATATTCTCTAGTAGGACTAACAAGTCTTATTAATATAGGAATATTATTAATGGATTTAGACCGAGTAGATTAAAAGAAGCATACCTTGCTTCTTATTTTTTTTCGGCAATATAATAAATATTACCTTTTTTTATTACGATTATTTCACTAGTACTATCATATTCTAAATCTTCTAGATAATTAATAATAACATTAATTTTATAACCATTAAATTTTTCTTTGTTTATTTTAAATTCAATTGGTTCTTGGCTTTCGATTGTTACTTTAGTAACTTCAGGCAATTTTTGCGTTCTTTTGTCTTTTTCATTACTTTCAACATATTTATATAAAGTATTAATAACATTTAATTTATAGTTATCTATTGCATCAGGATATATATACCCCGTTTCAATATCATATTTATTAAATTTATTAGTAATTGTATATAAATCAATTATAAATAATTTTGCAATGCTAGAAGCATAAGATTCTTCATTGATCTTTTTACTTTCTAAATTATCTTTTAATATTTTAAATTCATTTTTCATTACTGAAGTAGCATTAGATTTTAATTTATAAGGATAGTTTTTAATAGAAGAAATATTTCTTATAGTTGGTTTATTGGTTTTATTAAGATAGAAATAAGTAACTCCTCCTGCTGAATATAATAATACTAATAATAATAAAACGATCATAAATTTTTTTTTCATTTTATATTCTCCTTTTTATTAGGATTTAACAAATCATGAACTATGATACCATCAGATACTTCAATAATGGTATCAGTATATTCTTTACATTTACTAATATAATCATCACTTAAGGTTTCATCTAGACTTATTGCTTTATATTCTGATTTCGAATTATTATAATAAACTTTATTAGTTAAGAAATTTCCATTTGGAAAAGCTATTATATTATCATTTTTAATTTCAAATATATCATGACCAATAGCATATTTATTATAAATACCTAGCATATTACCAACAGTAGGAAAAACATCTATAACACCCATATAATAATCCACTTCTTTATCAATTGGGTTATTTTTAGACCATATTATAAAAGGCGTTTTTCTATTTAATTCATTAGCATAATAATCATAGTTATAATACTCTTCATCTAAAGAGATGTAAAGCTGCCCTGTTTCTGGATTATAATTATAATAATTATTATATTCTTTTAATGAAAATTTTGGGTCATGGTCACCATAAAAGATAAAAATCGTATTATTAAAATAAGGACTATTTTTAATATAACTAATAAATCCCCCTAATGCTTCGTCTGCATAATGACTATTACGTAAATAATCTCCTAACTTAGTGCCTTCTAAATAATTATTTTCAAGCATAGGATCTTCTTGTAGTTCTTCATCAACACTATGATGCGATAAATCAATTTGCTTAAATAATTCATTATTAGCAAATGGTGTGTGGTTACTTAGAGTAATCAATGTGCCCATATATTTTTCATTTTTAGTTTCAATTTCTTCTAAAATAGTTAGTGCCTGTCTAAAAAATGAGTTATCAGATAAACCTAAACCAATTTCTTCATCTATATCAAAAGAAGTTTGCGAATAAAAGTCTATATAACCTAAACTAGGATGCATTTTATCTCTGTTCCACATACTAGCTTTATTAGCATGCATACTAAAGGTATAATAACCTTTTTCTTTTAATAAACTAGGAATAGTAATATATTCTCTATTAGCATAATTTACAAAAGCTATGCCACTTAATGCTGGCATTAAAGATGTATTTAATGTAAATTCAGTATCACTACTAGTTCCAACTCCTGCTTGGGGATAAAAATTACTAAAATATAGTCCCTCTTCGGTTAATTTATTAATATTTGGAGTAATCTCAGTATCATTTATTTTTAAATCTATTAAAAAAGAACTTATACTTTCCATATGGATAAAGATAACATTTTTATCTTTATATATATCAGTATATTTATTATCACTTTGGATAGCCTGATTTAAAGTCATATAATCATTAAATTGCTTTAAAGCAACATCATATCCAAACATCGATACAATCGTTGGTTTTAAAGTATTAAATAAATCATTTAATTGATAAGTTATTATTCCAAATTTATCAACTATATACTCACGATTCCATTGTTTAGATAAACGACTAAAAGCAGTCCCCGACATTGTATAAGAAATCATAATCATCAATATTATCCCAGCAGTAATTAAATACCTAAATGTCTTTTTACCTTTTTCAAATTTAGCAACAAAATTAAAATAATCTTTACTTGCTAAATTTTTGTGAATTAAAATAAAAATAACTGGAAATATAAGATAGATAAACTGAGTTAACTGAAATTTATCATATACAGCATCTCCTACTTCCCCTACTTGTTTTAAAGTTGCTAATAAACTAAAAGAAGCAAAAGAATTATAGAAGGAATAATAAATGGTATTTACTACCCCAATAATAGTAAATATAATCATTAAAGTAAAGTAATAAGTAAATTGCTTTTGAGGTTTATAAAAGAATCCAAAAGCACCTAAGACGATTATTAAAGCTAAATCCAAAAAGAAAGATTGCCATGCAAAAAATTGTCCTATTGTATAATATTTTATTAAAGAACACATTAATAATGATAATAAAACATAAGAACAAAATTGCTTATTATATTTAAAAAAATTAATAATTCTTTTTTTATAATTTGTTATTTTCTTCTTCATATGTTCCCTTTTTTCTAATCATAATTGTAACATATATATATAATAAATGCATTTTTTTCTTGTTAAAATTATATATATTTGATAGACTATTATTAGTTGCAGGTGTAGTATAATGGTTATTACTCCTCGTTGCCAACGAGATAATGCCAGTTCGATTCTGGTCACTTGCTCCA
>JAQVVC010000013.1 GCA_028699175.1 Bacilli bacterium
AAAAATATTATTTTTTATTGCAAAATTATTAAAATTGCAGTATGATTAACGAGCTTGGAAAGAAGTGAATGCATGAAAAAAATAATTAATATTGCGGTAGTAGCTCATGTAGATGCCGGAAAAAGCACTTTAGTAGATGCTTTATTAAAACAAAATATAATTTTTAGAGAAAATAAAGAAATAGAAAATAGAGTAATGGATAATAATGCTCTTGAAAAAGAAAGAGGAATAACAATTTATTCAAAGAATTGTTCTATTTTTTATAAGGATTATAAAATTAATATTGTCGATACTCCTGGCCATGCTGATTTTTCTTCAGAAGTTGAAAGAGTTATTAGAACAGTAGATACCGTTATTTTATTAGTTGATTCAGCTGAAGGACCAATGCCTCAAACTAGATTTGTCTTAAAAAAAGCATTAGAACACAATTTAAAACCAATATTATTTATTAATAAAATTGATAAATCTGATGCAAGAGTTTTAGAAGTAATTGATATGACATTTGATATGTTTTGTGAATTAAATGCAACTAATGAACAATTAGATTTTCCAATTATATATGGAGTAGCAAGAGATGGAATAGCTAAGTATAATTTAGAAGATGAATCGGATTCTATGAATCCGCTATTAGAAACCATTTTAAAGAAATGTACTCCATTTAAAGGGGATATCAATGATAATTTACAAATACAAATTTCAAATTTAGGATATGATGAATATATTGGCAGGTTAGCTATTGGTAGAATTACTAAAGGTAAAATAAAACTTAATGATACTGTTTGTGTAATCCAAAATAATGGTAAAGAGTCTAATTTTAAAATAAATAAATTATTTATAAATGAAGGAATTGATAAAATAGAAGTTAAAGAAGCTTATTTTGGGGATATTGTTACTATAGCTGGATGTTCTTATATTTCCATAGGTGATACAATATGTTCTTTAAATGCTAAAGATTCACTTCCCCCAATTGAAATTGAAAAACCAACCTTAAGTATGAACTTTGTTGTTAACAACGGTCCTTTTGCTGGTTTAAGTGGTAAATTTTTAACAAATAGACATATTAAAGAAAGACTAGAAAAAGAACTTGAAGTTAATGTGGGACTACAGGTAGAAGAATTAGCAAATGCCGATGGTTTTAAAGTTAGCGGAAGAGGAGAATTACATCTATCTATTTTATTAGAAAATATGCGCCGAGAAGGTTATGAACTATGTGTAAGTAAACCAGAAGTATTAATAAAAGAAGAAGACGGAATAAAATATGAACCTTTTGAGACAGTTATAATTAATACTCCAATTGATAAAGCAAGTATGATAATTAGTGATTTACAAACTCGTAAAGGAACATTATTAAAAATGGAAGAAAAAAATAATTATACTTATTTAGAATTTGAAGCTCCAACCCGAGGTTTAATTGGTTATCGTAGTAATTTTATTACTAATACAAAAGGGCAAGGAATTATGGTAAGAAATTTTGCTGGTTATAAACCTCATGTAGGTCATTTGCAAACTCGCAAAAATGGCGTTTTAGTTAGTATGGAAAATGGTAAATCATTAGGCTACTCATTATTTAATTTACAAGAAAGAGGTTCTTTAATAATAGGCCCGGGAAGAGAAGTATATATAGGTATGATAGTTGGTATTCATAATAGAGATAATGATTTGAATGTAAATCCATGTAAAAATAAAGCCATGACTAACACAAGAAGTTCGGGCGCTGATGAAGCTATAGCTTTGGTACCTTATAAAAAATTTACATTAGAAACTGCTCTTGAATTTATAGAAAATGATGAATATATAGAAGTTACTCCCGATGAGATCAGAATTAGAAAGAAAATTTTAGATCCAAAAGAGCGAAAAAATTGATAACTTTTTTATCAGTAATAATTTGAATTTTTAATAGAAAGAATATATAATATATATAGAAAGAAGGTAATACAATGGAATTAAAAGGTAGTAAAACTGAAACAAATCTAATGACAGCTTTTAGTGGTGAAAGTGAAGCTCGAAATAAATACAATTATTATGCATCACAAGCTAAAAAAGACGGATATGAACAAATAGCAGCAATTTTTGATGAAACGGCTAATAATGAAAAAGAACATGCTAAATTATGGTTTAAAGAATTGCATGGTGGCAAGGTACCATCAACTATTGAAAATTTAATTGATGCTGCTAATGGGGAAAATTATGAGTGGTCAGAAATGTATAAAAATTTTGCTCAAACTGCTAGAGAAGAAGGTTTTGATAGAATTGCCGAGTTATTTGAAGGAGTAGCAAATGTTGAAAAACATCATGAAGAAAGATATTTAAAATTACTTGCTAATATTAATGATAATTTAGTATTTACTAGAGGAGAAGAAGTGATCTGGATTTGTCGTAATTGTGGTCATATTTATTCAGGGAAAGATGCTTTAGAAATATGCCCAGTATGTGCTCATCCTCAATCATTCATGCAATTACAAGTTGAAAATTATTAAAAAAGAAGCTAAGCTTCTTTTTTATTGTAATCTCAACTACACTACTTTATATTTATTTAAATGATTGCATTTCTCTAGCAATAGCATCATTTCTTTGTAAATTTTTAAAACTAAAATCGTTAATAATATAATCAAATTCACCAATATATTCATATATATTAGGGTTGAATTCTAATTTAAATTGATTAGATAAATAATACTCTGAACCAGTGCTAAAATCTGAAGATAAGCCATTTAAATCAATATAATCATAATCTTTTGCATATATTTCAAATAATTTATTATACAAATAATAATCGGGATATAAATTACTAAAATCAGGATTATAGCCACTTTCGATGATTGTTATTCTATTTTGATATTTAACAATAATTGCGCCAGCGATATATTCATTAACACCTTTTTTTAAACCCTCTGTAGCTTCAACAATATTATTCTTTAATTGGAGTAAAAGTTTATCTGATTCCATTTTAATATTTAAATTTCTCTCTGTTGTATTTTCTTGGATTATCTTATTATAATTATTATTATTTTCAAGTTCAATTTCATATGCTTCTTTAGCTTGGATTAAAAAATTTTTATAATTTACTTTTACTAATAGTAATTCTGCCATATTAAATTTATTAAAAATATTAAGTAAGTTACGGTAATAATTTATATTCTTTTTAGTATGATCTTTTATAAAATCATAAAATATTTTAACTTCTTTACTTGTTGCGATATCATATTCTAAACCTTTTTTTTGTGAAAAAATTATTTTTTCTTTAGTTTCATTGTTTAATTTATTTTGATTGTATTTTTTTAAATTTACATAGGCACTAATTCTTGGTTCGATTAATTCTAAAGGTTTAATTTCTCTTCTTCTTTTATAATCAATTGATTTTAATTCATCAATTATTTTAACATTTTTATTATATTCACTATTAAATGAATTTTTATATTTTAGTTCCGCAATAATTATTTCAGGATTTATTTTTAAAAAGATAATACCTTTGGATTTTAATTTTTTTGTTAAGGCTTTTGTAAAATCAGATACTAAACTGATATTATAATAATCAATTAAAAAACCTTTTGGAGCATAAGCATATTTTTGCATTCCTCCAATTCGTTTATATAATATTAGAGATGCCGCAACAATATTACCATTATCTTCATAACCAATATAATCATAATTAAAACCTTGTTCGCTCATAAACATAGCATAAGCTGAACTTTGGCAATAATTTCTTAGGGGATGATTTGATGCGAAATTATCAAAAATTTCAAAGGATAATTCAATTATTTTCATTTGATTACACCTCTAGAATAGTATAGCACAAAATGTAAATAATAAATAATATTCTTGCTTATAATTGACAAGTAATTTATAATTTTAATTAAGAACGGTTGTGTAAAATGAAAATTAAAAATATTAATGCTAGAGAGATTTTAGATTCTAGAGGTAATCCTACTGTTGAAACTGAATTAGAGTTAGAAAACGGAATAATTGTAAAATCTAGTGTTCCTAGTGGAGCATCAACTGGTGAGAATGAAGCACTAGAACTAAGAGATAATGATAAGGATAGATATCATGGTAAAGGAGTATTAACAGCGGTTAATAATGTTAATAATATAATTAAAAAATCCTTGATTGGAATGGATATAAATCAAGAAAAAATAGATGACTTACTTATTAATTTAGATGGAACAAATACTAAAAGTAAATTAGGAGCTAACGCTATTTTATCAGTTTCATTATGTGTTATGAAAGCTTTAGCTAAAACAAATAATCAAGATTTATTTGAATATTTAGGTAATGATTTTTCTTTACCTTATCCAATGATGAATATTATTAACGGAGGTGCTCACGCTAATAGCGGTTTAGAAATTCAAGAATTTATGATTATACCTATGCAAAAAAGTTTTAAAGATCGATTAAGATGTGGATCTGAAATATTTCAAACTTTAAAAAATACTTTAAAGCAAGATGGATATTCAACTTCAGTTGGAGATGAAGGTGGTTTTGCACCTAAATTAGGTAATATCGAAAAAGCCCTTGATTATATAGTTGAGGCAATAAAGAAAAGTAATTACATTCCAGGAGAAAATGTATTTTTAGCTTTAGATTGCGCGGCATCGGAATTTTATGATGGCAATAATTATAATATTAATAATAAAAAGTTAACTAAAGAAGAATTAATAGAATATTATATATTACTTATAAATAAATACCCAATTATAAGTATTGAAGATGCTTTTGCTGAAAATGATATTAATTCAATAAAAATTTTAACTTCTAAAATTGGAGATAAAATTATGTTAGTCGGTGATGATTATTTTGTTACTAATATAGAATATTTAGAAAAAGGAATAAAAGAAAAATATAATAATGCTATTTTGTTAAAAGCCAATCAAATTGGTACAATAACCGAAATGTTAAAGACGATTGATTTAGCTAAGAAGAATAACTTCAAAACGATTATATCGCATCGAAGTGGTGAAACAGAAGATACATTTATAGCTGATTTAGCAGTAGGATTGAATTTAGGTTATATTAAAACTGGTTCGGTTTGTCGCGGTGAAAGAATATGTAAATATAATCAATTGCTGCGTATTGAAGAGAAATTAAATGATAAAAAACAGTGATATATTAACAATAATTAAAAATATTAATTTTTTGTTTGATGCTAATTATACTAATAAAGGATTTTTAACAGGATCATATCATGATGCAGTAAGTTTTTTTACTACGCAAGCTTGTTGGTATTATGCCTATATATTAAAAAACATATTTCCTGATGGAGATATATATTTGGGTGATTTTTCTGTGGGTCATGTCATTTTTAATTTAAATGATAAATATTATGATGTAAGGGGAGAATATTATTTTTATAGTAAAGATAAATTTTATTGCGATAAGGAAGTTATTGGATCTCCAGAATATGATCATTCATTTCGTAAAGAGACAATGAATATATGTGATTTAATAATAAAAGATATAAACATTAAATTTCAGACCACAAATTTAGAAAAAAATAATAGCTTTAAATAAAATATAAAAGGGGATGCTTATGAAAGTAAAAGATATTATAAAAACGTGTAATGGTATATTGTTTTCAGGGAATTTAGATTTATGTTGTAATAATTTTTCTAAAGATACTAGAACTATTAATAAGGGAGATATTTTCATTGGCATTAAAGGAGATAAATTTGATGGCAATTCATTTTATCAGGATGCTTTTAATAATGGTGCTAGTGCTTGTATTCTTGAAGAATCTTATATTAATAATATAATACAAACTGATAAAACGATAATTATAGTTAAAAATTCTATCGAAGCATTAAAAAAATTAGCTATCCAAAAATTAAAAGAAACCAAAATTCCGGTTATTGCAATTACTGGTAGCTTAGGTAAAACAAGTACTAGAAATATGATATATTCTATTGTATCTAAAAAATATAAAACTTTAGTAACTGAAAAAAATTATAATAATAATATTGGTTTACCTCTTACTATTTTAAGATTGAAAGACGAAGAGCTTATATTGTTAGAAATGGGTATGAATCATTTGGGAGAAATCGAGTATTTAAGTAAGATAGCTAAACCTGATATTGCTATTATTACAAATATATTACCAATTCATATTGAATATTTAGGTAGTATGGAAAATATTTTAAAAGCTAAGTTAGAAATTTTATCTGGATTAAAAGAAAATGGGGCTTTAATAATTAATAATGATAATGAATATCTAAATAATATTAAGTTAAAAAATTTAAATATTATTACTTGTGGGATAGAAAATAATTCTAATTATATGGCCTATGATATTGAACAAAACAAATATAAAGTTAATATTAAAGGAAAAACTTTCTGTTTTAATAACCATATTGGAACTAAGCCATATATTCTAAATGGGCTTCTTGCAATTGCAACGGGAATGCAATTAAATGTTGAAATAGCGGATATTCAAGCTGGAATAAATGAGTATCTTTTAACTGAAGGAAGATTAGAAAATATAAATTCTAAAAAGGGAGTTAATATTATAAATGATTCATATAATGCAAGTGCTGAATCAATGATTAATGCGATAGATTTTCTTTTAAATCAAAAAGAAAAAAGAAAAATAGCTATTCTTGGTGATATAAATGAAACCGGAACTTATGCTCAAGAAATTCATAGTAAAGTTGGAAAATATATAGCTAAAAATAATATAGATTATTTAATTACTATTGGTAATAATTCCAAATATATAAATATTGAGGCCCGAAAAGGAATGGATAAAAATAATATAATTCATTTTGAAACAAAATCTGATGCCAAAGATTATATTAAGAATTTACTTAATACAGGAGATATTGTACTAGTTAAAGCATCAAATGGGAATAAATTTATTGAAATAGTTGATTTTATAAAAGAGTTTTGTTAAAAAAATTGCTTTTATATTAAATTTATGTTAAATTATTAAAGAAATTGGGTGAAATTAAATGGAAACGGCATTATTAATTGTATCAGTGTTATTAATCGCTATTGTTTTACTTCAAAGTAATAAAGCATCAGATGCAGGCCAAATAATTAGTGGTGGTAATACTGAATTGTTTCAAATTCAGAAAGAAAGAGGATCTGAACTTTTTATAAGTAGATTAACAATACTTTTAGGAGCAGCCTTCTTTATATTATCGTTTTTATTATATATTGGTTAAAGGATATCACTCAAGATATTTTTTTATTTTTAACAATAAAAAGATGTTATAATAATTAAGGAGGCTATATAAATGAAAAAAGAAGTTATAAATATATTAAATGATAAGAAAGATGCCTTAGATATAATTGTGATAAATGATTTATTGAATTTAAAAACCAGTGATCAATTAAAAGAATTACAAACCGAATTAGATAATCTAATAAAAGAACATATTTTATATAAAACTAAAAAAGATAAATATATATTATATAAAAATCTATCTAATATTAAAGTTGGAAAATTGAGTATTAATAAACAAGGTAATGGCTTTTTATTATTAGATGAAGATGATTTGTATATCAATTATAATAATTTAAATAACGCTACTAATGGAGACATAGTTCTTGCTGAAACTTTTTTATACAATAATAAAATTGAAGGTAAAATAATAAAAATATTAGAAAGAAATACCAATAATTTAATTGGAACAATCTATTTTAACAATAATGAGGCAATCTTGAAATTAGATGATGATCGAAAAAAAATAGATATAATATTAGAAAAAAATAGTTTAGATAATTGTGTTGATGGGACAAAAGTATTAATAAATACTACTAAAGAATTAGGGAATAATCGATATTATGGTCGAGTTATTAAGATAATTGGGCATAAAGATGATCCGACTGTAGATATAAAAACAATTGCTTATAAGTATAATTTTTTCGAAGAATTTAGTAAAGAAGCAATGAATCAAACAAATAATATTCCTGAAGAAGTTAATGAAAAAGATTTAATTAATAGAAAAGATTTAACTAAAGAAATAATAATGACTATCGATGGTGATGATACTAAAGATATCGATGATGCTTTAAGTTTTAAATATGAAAATGGTATTTATCATTTGGGTGTTCATATTGCTGATGTCAGTAATTATGTAACTAAAGATAGCCCTCTTGATATTGATGCATTTCAAAGAGGTACTAGTTCTTACTTAGCAAATTCAGTAATTCCAATGTTACCACATAAATTATCTAATGGTATTTGTTCATTAAATCCAGATGTTATAAGATTAACTATTTCATGTGTAATGCAAATAAATGAAAAAGGAAATGTAATTGATTATGATATTTTTCCTTCTTATATAAAATCTCAAAAAAGAATGACTTATAAAAAAGTAAATGATATTTTGATGAGAAATATTGTTGCTGAAGATTACAAGGAATTTGAAAAAACTTTAAAAGAAATGAATAAACTAGCTAAAATATTAAGACAATATAAAATAAATCGTGGTTATATTGATTTTGATATTGATGAACCTAAATTAATAATTGATGAAAAAGGGAAATGTATCGGGGTTGAAAGAAGAGAAAGAGAAGATGGAGAAAAGTTAATTGAAGATTTTATGATTGCTGCAAATGAAACTGTTGCTACTCATATAAGCAATATGAATTTACCTTTTATTTATCGAGTACACGGCACTCCAAAACCAGATAGAATCGATTCCTTTATTCAATTAGTGAATTTAATGGGCTATAAATTAATTGGTAAATTTACAGACCTTAAACCATCATCGATGCAAAAAATATTATCACAATTAAATGATAAACCAGAATTTGATGTATTATCATCAATATTATTAAGAAGTATGCAAAAAGCCGTTTATTCAAGTGAAAATATCGGTCATTTCGGTTTGGGTAGTAAATGTTATACTCATTTTACAAGTCCTATTAGAAGATATCCAGATTTAATAGTTCATAGATTACTAAAAGATTTTATTTTTGAATCTAAAATCGATAATGAAACCATAAAAAAATGGGAAACTATTTTACCGGAAATTGGTATTCAAACTTCTTTAAGAGAACAAGAATCAGTTGAAGCTGAAAGAGAAGTAGATGATATGAAAATGGCTGAATACATGGAAAGCCATATTGGAGAAATATATAATGGTATAATATCAGGAGTAACTATGTTTGGTTTCTTTGTTCAACTTGAAAATCTTATTGAAGGATTAGTCCATGTAAATACTTTAAAAGGTGATTATTATAACTATGTTCCCGAGTTAATGTCTTTAATTGGATCTCAAAGTAAAAAGAAATATCGATTAGGAGATAAAGTAACAATTAAAGTTATCGCAGCTAGTAAAGAAGCTAAAACAATTGATTTTGATATTATAGGTGATGATAATAATGGAAATAAATAATAAAAAAGCCTATTATGATTATTATGTTGAAAAAGAACTTGAATCTGGCATTGTCTTAAAAGGCACAGAAATAAAATCAATTCGTAAAGGAAGTGCTGATTTAAAAGATTCATATGTCATAATACGAAATAATGAAGCTTTTATTATAAATATGTATATTGCTAAATACGAAGAAGGTAATCGTTTTAATCATGAAGAAAGAAGAACTAGAAAATTATTACTCCATAAAAGAGAAATTGTTAAATTAAAAAGTGAAATTATTAAAGATGGTTATACTATTATTCCTTTAAAATTATATTTAAAAGCAGGAAAAGCTAAAATATTAATTGGTGTTTGTAAGGGGAAGCATCTTTATGATAAAAGAGAAACAATTAAAAAAAGAGATCTTGAAAGAGAAACAAGACAATATGAGTATTAAAAAAATATTAATTTATTTAATTCTTTTTCTATGCTTTTGTAACATAAAAGTAGAAGCTGTAAATAAAGCCGTAATTGATATTACAAAAACCGATATTACGGAGTTAAGTAGGGCTTTAGATCTTGAAATAATAACTAGCGAAGAATTAGTAAATCTATATTTAGATCGTATTAATGAATATGATAAAAATTATAAAGCAATTATTACTATCAATAAAGAAGCTGTAAAAGAAGCTAAAAAATTAGATCAAGAAAGAAAAGAAGGTAATGTTAAATCTTTATTACATGGGATTCCTATTATTGTAAAAGATAATATTGATGTTAAAGGAATGCCGACAACGGCAGGTGCTAAAGCATTAAAAGATAATTATCCTAATAATAATTCCTTTGCAATCCAAAAGTTAATTGATGCCGGAGCTATTATCCTATCTAAAGCTAATATGAGTGAGTTTGCTTTTTCAGCTCGGGTTTCTAATAGTAGTTTTGGGGCAGTCAGAAACGCATATAATTTAGATTATAGCCCTTATGGTTCAAGTGGCGGTTCAGCTGTTTCTGTAGCAGCATCTTTTGCAGCAGCAGCTTTAGGAACAGATACTAATTCTTCTATAAGACTACCTGCTGCAGCAAATAACTTAGTTGGTTTAAGGCCGACTATAGGTTTAATTAGTAAATCAGGTGTATTACCATATGACCCTGAAAGAGATACCATAGGAACCTTAACTAAAAATGTATCAGATACTATTATATTAATGAATATTATTAATGGTTACGATAAAAATGATGAAAAATCTATCAATCAAGATCAAAAAACTTATAAGGCAAATAAATTAGATTTAGAAGGAATAACAATAGGTGTACCTACTGATTTTTTATATGGCTCAAATGAAAATAACTTAATTGAAAACAAAGAAACATATTTAGAAATAAAATCATTAATGGAAAAAGCAATTGATAATTTGAAATCAAAAAAAGCTCACATTATTTTTTTAGATGATTATTATAATTATAGTACAAGTAATTGGTCTTCAAATACATTAAGTGGATCAATGTTTTGTAATGCTTTTAATAAATATATAAAAAACACAAATAGTGATATAAGGGACTTTCAAACTTTAGCTACTAGTTATGGTATAACAACTAATCTAGAAGGACAAGTAACTGACTGTGACAAAAATATCGATATGAGTAAAAAAAATGCTTTTAAAAAAGATTATAAAAATTATATAACGAGTATTATGAAAGAGAATAATATTGATGTCATAGCATATCCCGCTAGTAAAAATAAATTATCAAAATTTAATGATATTGTTTCATTAATAAACTTATCATCACATGCACCATCTACTATAAATTTTCCGGCTATAACTCTTCCTTTAGGATTTGATAAAGATGAATTACCTTACGGGATTGAATTTATGGCTCCATATAATGAAGAAGAATTATTATTAAATGTTGCATCCATATATGAAAAAGATTATTTAGAAGTTAAAACACCAAAAATTGCTCCTTCTTTATATGAAATATCAAATAAAGTAGAAAAGTTAGTTACTAATTATCAAAAAATTGCTCAAAAAAACAGTAAATATTCTTTTGAGAAAGAATGGTTAGAAGAAGTCAGAGTATATTTTAGAAAATATTCTTCTAGTGATGAAATAAATAATCAAGCTGAAACATTAAATCTTAAATATCAAACTAATAAAGGATATACAATCTTATTAACCGCCTTGTTGTTTTTACTTAAATTAATATTTATAACTATTTTAATTATTATAATCATTTTTATCACAACAAGATTTAAATTTAAAATAAAAAGATCAAGAAGAAGACATTAATATTTGCTATTATTATTTTCAAATAAAAAGTTATTAACTGTGCATATAATACAGTTTTAAACAAATATATTTAACTATGTAAGGATAGAAAACAATAATGATTTTGAACATAGTTCAAAAAGGTTTTAAGTTTTAGATAAATAGTGTATAATGTATTGTATATTATATTGCATGAACGGATTGATAATATGATCAAATTTATCTTAGTTGATGATGACCATGAATTAAGCTCAAAAATTGTTAAGATTATTGAAAAAAAAATATTTAAAATTAATATAGAATATTGTATTGAAAGATTTTCTTCATATAATCACTCTCTTCAAAAAGTAATTGATGACTGCTCAGTTCAAAAAGTATTTATATTGGATATTAATTTAGGTGAGTCAATATCCGGATTAGAAATTGCTAAAAAAATAAGAAAAAATGATTGGGATAGTGAAATTATTTTTATAACTAATCATGATAAAATGTTTGAAAATGTTTATCGGAATATCTTTAAAGTATTTGCTTTTATAGAAAAGTTTATATCTTTAGAAGAAAGATTAGAAGAATGTATTATTTCTATAATAAATCAAAAATCAGATTTTGGTAAATTTTGCTTTTCTAATAGTAAAATAGATATTCAAATATATTATAAAGATATTATTTATATTTATAGGGATACTGAAGATAGAAAATTGATTATTAAAACAACTAATAACAAATTTATAATAAACATGTCTATTAAAGACATTTTGAAAAAATTAGATAATAGATTCAAACAAATTCATAGAGCTTGTGTTGTAAATACCGATAGAGTTAATATGTATAATTGGCCTAAAGGATATTTTATATTAGATACAAATGAAAAAGTTGATATGTGTTCAAAAAAATATAAGGTCAATATAGATGAATAATATATATGAAATTCCTTTTTTTCTTACTTCCGTATTAACGGTTTTAGTGCTAGTATTTTGTTATCGATATTTCTTAGAAAATAATAAAAAAATAGGAATCTACCAATGGATAATTATAATTATTATCGCATTTTTTATTATGCAAAATAATTTACGAGAAGATATGTTTTTAAAATCAGTTATGATTCTAATATTAAATTTTTTGCTTTCCTATGCAATTTTCCAAGAATCTATTTTTAAAACTATTCATATGGTCTTATTCATAAGTATTATATCAATTTTTACTGATTTAGTATTATCGATTTTAATTATTAATGTGGTTCCAGATATTAATTATTTTAATACTCGTATGCAATTAAATAAAATTATTTTTTCTATTATTGTTTGTTTTAGTTTTTATTTTATATGTCGAATTCCTTTTTTAAAAAAATTAGCTATAGTTTTATTATTAATTATTGAAAACAAAAAGAACAATATAATTATGTTATATTTAATATTTGCAATAATTGCTACGCTATATACTATTTATATCTCTCATATTAATACTTATATTTATTTATTAATAGTTTTAATTATTATCTTTATTTTAATGACTAGTTCATTATATTTTAAAGAAAAATATAAAAATAGTTTGTTAAAAATAAAAAATAAAAATTTAATTGAAAATCAAATACTGTTTAATAGATACATGGAAGATTATCGTATATTAAGACATAATTTATTAAATGATTTAATATTTATTAAATCAATATGTTCTGCTGAAACTCAAGAAATAATTAATGAAAAAATATCTAAATATAGTGTCTTGCCTAAAATATTGTATAATTTAAATACTGTACCCGAAGGATTGCAGGGAATCATATACTTAAAATCAAGTATAGCTAGAAACTCAGGTATTTATTTTTATATTGATAATTTTTCAAAATATAATTATAAAAATTTAAGTAGTAAAATATATGTAGATTTATGTGAAATTATCAGTATATCAATAGATAATGCAATAGAAGCAAGTATAAATACAAAAGATAAAATTGTTTATTTAAATTTATTAGAAGAAGACCATTATTTATATATTGATATTATTAATACTTTTTCTAATGACATCAGTATCGATGAAATAGGAAATCTAAATTACAGTACCAAAAAAAGAAATAGTGGATTAGGTTTATATTATATTATTAGTTTAAATAGAAAGATCAAAATTAAGAAGCGAATCAGAGATAATTTATTTAAAATATCTATAATTATAAAAAAATAAGGTTAGTTAGACCTTATTTTATTAAAGATTGAGGACATTCTGGCTCTTCAAAAAACCAAAGAAATGAAGCAAGAGATGCGCCTGTGGAAGCCCCGATTGTAGCGATTAGTTCTATCATATAATCAACTCCTTTCATCTATTTAAATTCATAATTTAAATAATTTTTATAATTGGTATTCGTAATTTTATATAAAAAGGGAGATATTAAAAGACTTTGATAAAAAAGAACAAGGATTAATATATTTGAATATATATCGTTTAAAGTAAATATACCAATAATATAAATTAGTATCGTTATTAAACTAAATTTTTTTAATTTATTTCTTTTTGTTTGGTTTATCAAAGGCCTTTTAGGCGTATCAGCTGGGCTATATAATAAAAAAGTAACAAAAAAATATATTGAAAAAATTATTTTTATAAAAATATTAAGAATTAACATATCTGCAATAAGAGGAATCCCTACAAAAGCTATACTAGAAACTATAAGGCATCCCAAGCTTGATTTAGCATGAAGTCCAAAACTAAAACTTCTTATTATTACATAAGAGATAAAAAATATTACAAATTCTTGAAATATGCCTAATAAAAGACTTATAAATAAATAGAATAAAGATCTTGAAATAATAATGTATAAAGCACTAATTCCATATCTTATTTCTTGTAATTTAATATCATCATATTTATTTTCTTTTTGTATTAAATTGATTAATTTATTAATAATTATATTTTTCACTTCAAATACCTCGATAATAAATTATCATTTTTTGTCGTATTATATTTAATTAATGACTGAAACTAACACTTTTTTACCTAAAATAAATAATTTCCTTTTGTGTATTAAAAGTATAATGTTTCATACAGACTAGATATGTTTTTGTTTTATATTTCTCAAATATAAAAAAAAATTGTTATACTTTTGTTATTACTAGATTCTGCGAAGTAAATGTGTTTCGGCAGTATTTAGAGCGTTAAAATATATAGGAAGGGAAGGTGTTTAGCTTGAGAGGTAAGGTTAAGTGGTTTAATAATGAAAAAGGCTATGGTTTCATAGAATATGAAGATCTTGAAGATATTTTTGTTCATTATTCAGCAATTAACAAAGAAGGATATAAAACTTTAAAAGAAGGTGACCTAGTTGAATTCAATTTAATAGAAACTACAAAAGGCTTACAGGCTATCGATGTTTGTGCTGTTGCTTTGACTACAATTTTGTAGTTTTTTTATTAACTCTATGTTATAATTTTAATAGGAGTTGATAATTTGAAAATGGTAATTCGTGGTGTTAAAGTAGAGGTAACACCAGCAATTAAAAATCACATAATAGAGAAAATAGGAAAACTTGATAAGTATTTAAAAGAACCGGAAAAAGTCAACGCAACAGTAATTATTAGAGTCCGAAATAATGAACAAATGATTGAAGTAACAGTAGTTACTCAGAAGTTTACTTTAAGAGCTGAAGAATCTCATTCTGATTTATATGCTGCTGTAGATTTGGTTTTAGATAAATTAGAAAGCCAAATAAGAAAACATAAAACAAGATTAAAAGATAAATATAAAAAAGAACCAAATAATTTAAAAGATTTTCTTTTTGATTTTGATATAAAGGAAGAAAAAGAAAATCATAATAAAATTGTTAAAAGAAAAAATATTAATTCTAAACCAATGGATGAGGAAGAAGCTATTTTACAAATGGAATTAATAGGTCATGATTTCTTTATCTTTAATAATGTTAATGAAGATTGTGTATCAGTAATATATAAAAGAAAAGACGGAAATTACGGAATTATTAATACAAAATAAAGATGTAAAAGTCTTTTTTTTTTGATATAATAACTAAGTGAGGTGCAAAAATGAGTTTATTAAAAAAATTAGTTGATACTGAATATAAAGAATTAAGAAGATTCAACAAAATTGCTGATGAAATTGTTGCTTTAGAAGAAGAATATTCTAAAAAAACAGATAAACAATTAGCAGGGATGACAGAATATTTCAGATCAAAATTAGAAAAGGGAGCCGATGTAGAAGATATAATTGTCGAAGCTTTTGCAACTGTAAGAGAAGTCGCTTTTAGGCAAATTGGTGAAAAACCATATAAAGTTCAATTGATTGGTGGATTAGCTATTCATTATGGTAATATTGCTGAAATGAAAACAGGTGAAGGGAAAACCCTTACCACAACTTTACCTGCTTACTTAAATGGCTTAACAGGAAAAGGAGTCCATGTTGTTACTGCTAATGAATATTTATCATCAAGAAATGCTGAATGGATGGGACCAATTTATGATTTTTTAGGTCTTACTGTAGGAATTAATTTAAGAGAATTATCACCAAAAGAAAAACAAGCTGTATATAATTGTGATATAACTTATTCTACTAATAATGAAATAGGTTTTGATTACTTAAGAGATAATATGGTTAGTCGTAAAGAAGATCGAGTTTTAAGACCACTAAATTATGTTATTATTGATGAAGTAGACTCAATTTTAATCGATGAAGCTAGAACACCATTAATTATTTCAGGTGGCAAAATGGATGCTAAAAATTTATATATTGATACTGATAAAGCTGTAAAAAAGTTAAAATTTGAAGAAGATTACACTATCGATGAAAAAACTAAATCAGTTCTTTTAACTGAAGCTGGTGGTGAAAAAATTGAAGGTTATTTTAAATTAAAAAATTTATATGATGCTGAAAATACTGCTTTAGTACATCATATTAATCAAGCCTTAAAAGCTAACTATGGCATGAAAAATGATGTTGATTATGTAGTAAGTGAAGAAGGAACCATTGTTATAGTAGATCAATTTACTGGTCGTTTAATGCATGGACGTCAATTTAGTGAAGGATTACATCAAGCAATTGAAGCTAAAGAAAATGTTGCCATTAATGAAGAAACTAGAACATTAGCAACTATAACCTTCCAAAATTTATTTAGAATGTATAATAAATTATCTGGTATGACTGGTACTGCTAAAACTGAAGAAGAAGAATTTAGAGAAATTTATAATATGTATGTAATTGAAATACCTACTAATAAACCTTGTATTAGAGAAGACATGGCTGATTTAATGTTTGCAACAGCAAATGGAAAATATCAAGCTATAATTAATTTTATTAAAGAATTACATGCAAAAGGACAACCTATCTTAGTAGGAACAATTTCAGTTGATTCCAACGAATATTTATCAAAATTATTAACTAAAGCAAAACTTCCGCATGAAGTATTAAATGCTAAAAATCATGCTCGTGAAGCTGAAATAATAGCTAAAGCAGGTGAAAAAGGTTCCATAACTATTGCTACAAATATGGCTGGTCGTGGTACTGATATTAAATTAGGAAAAGGCGTTATTGAACTGGGTGGTTTATGTGTTATTGGAACAGAAAGACATGAATCACGAAGAATTGATAATCAGTTAAGAGGTCGTGCCGGACGTCAAGGAGATCCAGGATATTCACAATTTTTTATCTCTTTTGAAGATGAACTAATGATCAGATTTGGGACTGAAAAAGTAAAAAATATGATTCAAAATTTAGGATATGATGAAAATGAACCTTTAAGATCAAAAATGTTTTCACGAAGTATTGAAAGTGCCCAAAAGAAAGTTGAAGGAAATAACTATGATAATCGTAAAAATTTATTAGATTACGATAATATCGTTAGTGAACAAAGGAAATTAATCTACAAAAAAAGAAATGCTATATTAGATGTAGAAGATATGAAAGAGATTTCTCATGATACATTAAGCGATTATGTTGAAGGATATTTAGAACCTTTTATAACAACTAAAGAAGGAGTCAAAGAAGAAGATTACGAATCAATTGCAAATCATTTTAATAATGCTTTATTAAGAAATAGTAAAATTGAAATTAAGGATATCAAAAAAATAAAATCAGGTGAAATAGTTGATTATTTATCAAATATTTTAATTAAAGACTATGAAGAAAAACTATCTGATATTCCAAGAGAAATAAGCAATGATTTTGAAAAATATATCTCACTTAGAGTTATCGATGAAGCTTGGGTAGGTCATATTAACTCTATGGACCATTTAAGAGAAGGTATTGGATTAAGAGGTTATGGACAAACAAATCCACTACAAGCTTATGCTTTAGAAGGATTTCAAATATTCGATCAAATGTTAGATACTATTGATTCTAATATTGCCAACTTCTTATTAAAAGTTGAAATTAAACAAAATATTGAACCAAGAAAGAAGACAGTTATTCGTACTAATGATGGCAAAGAAAGTGTTAAATCAACTCCTAAAAGAAGTCAAAAAATTGGTCGTAATGAACCGTGTCCATGTGG
>JAQVVC010000054.1 GCA_028699175.1 Bacilli bacterium
TGATACCTTTTCACCAACAAACTTACCATTTCTAAGTGATGGATAATACTCAAAGTTTAATTTTTTAAAAGCAAGCATATTATATTTCTTTAATGCTCTTTCTAATTTTTTAAACTCATTTTCATTAATATAATCTAAAAGAAATCCTTTCATAAATTTCTACCCCCTATATTCCCTAAATATACCTAAATTATAGCATAATTTAAGGTTTTTGTCAATTAAAGCATATGTTTATACTTTTAATTGGAATTATATTCTATCATATTAATAAGTTTATGTCAAATTTATTATTCAAAAATACCAGCAGGCACAATACACCTACCATCTCCTTTTTTAGTTCCTTTTTCATATTCTTCACCTATTAAAGGACAAGTATTTTTAATAATAGCATCTTTAAAATATCCTCCATAATAATTTACTACTAATATCGTAATAGTACTAAATATTAATAATAAAATAAATAATTTAAATACCGTTATATCTTCTTTAAATATCTTTATCATATTATTAGTTTAGTAAATATATCAATTAAATAATGTAGAATAATGACACTACTTTATTTTTTAGATAATTTTTGATAAAATACATAAGATGAGGTGGAACCATGAAATTACCTAATATAAATATATTAGATGAAAAAAATAAAGTATTAAGACAAAAATCTTTGGAAGTAACATTTCCTTTAACAAAAGAAGATAAAAAACTAATAAATGATTCTTTAAGATATTTAGAAATGAGTCAAATAGAAAAATATATTGAAAAATATGATTTAAGATCGGGAATGGGTTTATCTTTTATCCAATTAGGAATACCGAAAAGAATATTTGTAGCATCAGATGAATTAGAAGGTGGTTCGTTTAAAAGATATGTATTTATTAATCCCGAAATCATTAGCAAAAGTGAAGAACTAATATATGTAGGCGAAGGTGAAGGATGTTTAAGTGTTAATCGTGATATTGAAGGTATTGTACCTAGACATGCTAGAATTACTATTAAAGCTTATGATGAAAATGGCAAACCTTTTCAATTAAGATTTAGAGAAGATTTAGCAATCCTTTGTCAACATGAAATCGATCATTTAAATGGGATCTTATTTGTTGATTGGATAGATAAGAAAAATCCTTATAAAAATAAAAATCTTATGCGAGAAATTTAAAAAAGAAGTTTAATACACTTCTTTTTCTATGCTATTTTGTAATCATCTTCTAATGAAAATTCAACATTTTCATTAATCCATTCTTTTCTAGGTTCAACTATATCTCCCATTAAAACACTTACTCTTTTTTCAGCAAGAGCTGCATCATTAATACTAACTTTAATTAAATTTCTAGAGTCTGGGTTCATTGTTGTTTCCCAAAGTGGTCCAGGATTCATTTCACCTAATCCTTTATATCTTTGAATTTTATAATTGCTTTTATCTTTAGTTAATTCTTTTAATTCATCATTTGTCCAACAATATACATGATTCTTACCATAATCAACTTTATATAATGGTGGCATTGCAATATATAAATGTCCACCTTCTATTAAAGGTTTCATAAAACGATAAAAGAATGTTAGTAATAAACATTGAATATGAGCTCCATCATCATCAGCATCAGTCATTATAATTACTTTATCATAATTAATATCATTAACATCAAATTCATTACCTACCCCAGCACCAATACAATTAATCATCATGTTTATTTCTTCATTTTTAAATATGTCAGCGGTTTTAGCTTTTTCAGTATTTAAGATTTTACCCCTTAAAGGTAAAATTGCTTGAAATTTACGATCTCTACTTTTTTTAGCTGTACCTCCAGCTGAATTTCCTTCGACAATAAATAATTCATTTATTTTAGCATTTTTAGTTTGAGCTGGAGTTAATTTTCCACTTAATTGGGATTGACCTTTTTTATTTTTACCGTTTCTAACTTCTTCTCTTGCTTTTCTAGCAGCATCTCTTGCTATTTTACTTTTATTCATTTTTTCAATTAAAGAAATAGATATTTCTCTATTTTCTTCTAAATAATATCTTAAACTATCATAAACTATATTTTCAACTGTTCCTCGTGCAATTGGAGTTCCTAACTTACTTTTTGTTTGACCTTCAAATTGTAAAATATTTTCCGGTATTTTAATATTTAATACAGCCGTTAAACCTTCTCTAGCGTCTGAACCTTCAAAGTTGCTATTTTTGCCTTTTAATAAGCCTTTATCTTTAGCATAATCATTAAATGCTTTGGTAATTGCAGTTTTAAATCCTACTTCATGAGTTCCACCATCTATAGTCTTAACATTATTTACAAAAGATAATATATTTTCATTATATGAGTCTGTATATTGTAAAGCTATATCAACATCAATATTGTTTTTATTTCCTGTAATTTGTAATACTTTATTCAGGACCTTCTTATCTTCATTAATATATTCAACAAAGGAAATAATGCCATTTTCATAATGATAAGTATTCTTTTTTTCATCAAGTACATCTTCTACTTCAGCGGTTAAATTATTTAATAAAAAAGCACTTTCTTGCATTCTTTCACATAAAGTAGTAAATGAAAAATTTATATTTTTAAATATTTCTCTATTTGGTAAAAATCTAACTATAGTACCAGTTTTATTTGTGTTACCAATTTTTTTAAGTGGCATATCTATTTTACCACCAGCTATGAATTTTATCTGATGAATTGAACCATCACGATAAATTGTGACTTCCATAAATTCACTTAGAGCATTAACTACTGATGCTCCTACTCCGTGTAACCCTCCTGCTATTTTATAGCCTTCACTTTCGAATTTACCACCAGCATGAAGCATTGTATATATTACTTCAGGAGTACTTCTACCACTTCTATGTAATCCAGTTGGAATTCCTCTACCATTATCTGATATCGTAATACTATTATCTTCATTTATTCTAACAGTTATTTTATTTCCAAAGCCATTAATTATTTCATCTATACCATTATCAATTATTTCCCAAGCTAAATGGTGCATACCTTTTTTATCAGTACTACCAATATACATACCAGGTCTTTTTTTTACAGCTTCTAAACCTTCTAAAATTGTAATTGAACTTTCATCATATTTTGCCATCTTTACACCTACTTAAGTATATCAAAGAGATAAAAAAAAGACAAATTATTTGTCTTTTGATTTACTTTCCTAATAATATTGCTTCTTCATCATTTAAAGAAGAAATCTTATCATTATCTTCCATTCCTATTTGTTTTAATAATTCATTAAGAGTATCCTTAGAATTGTCATTATCTTGATTTAAATTAGATAATTCATTTAATTTAGATTGTATCTCATCAGCATCAAATACAATAGTCTCACTTTTCTTTATATTATTTTCATCACTAGTAGTTTCTTGATGATTTTGAATATTATCCTCAGTAATAATTTTTTCTTCATCTATAAGTATCGGTTTTATATCTTCTAGGATTGTTTTTTGATCTGGTTCTGGATCTATTTTTTCTTCTTCAATAAATTCCGGTTTCATTTTAGGAAATTCTGTTATTAAATTAGAATTATCATAACTGTTTTCTTCTTCAACAAGATTTACTTCATTATCTAAAATCTTACTTTCAGCTATAGGATTAAGTTTCAGAGGGGAAGCATTAATATTTTCATTATCCATTAATGGATGATTACTTTCTTCTTTATTATTATCTTCTTTTGCAAATATTTCAGGATTAATACTTAAATTTTGATTATCAATAACATTCACTTCTTCCTTGTTAACAACCGGCTCTAACTTAAGATTTGGTTCTAATTTTATTTCTGGCTCAAGTTTAGTATTTGTTTCTAAATTTATTTCTGGTTTAGAAATTGGTTCTTCTTTAGGTTTAATATCTAAATAAACAGGAGAAAAACTTTTATTTATTACATCATTATTTATTGGAGCTTCATTAATAATTGGGGGATTATCTATAATAGGGGGATTATTTATTAATTCATTAGTAATAGGTTCCATAATTAAAGTGTTCTCTATATTATTTGGACTTTCTACTTCGTTAACTGTTTTTTCTTGAAGATTATTATTTGGATCAATATTTTCATTTTTAATTTCTTCAACATTTTTATTGTTTTTAGGTTTAATATTTCCTAAAATAAAAAATAATATTAATATTAAAGCAAGACCACCTAATATATAATAAAAATATAATGAATTCCCGTTACTATATATTTTATCTAAAAAAATTTCTATTTTACTCAAGATTATCACCCTTTATACTCTTATAATATATAATATCATTTCAAAGCTTATTTTGCAATAAAAAAAGACAAAATGCCTTTTTTAAAATAGTCTTATAACATCCATTACCGTTATAAATAACATTAGTAACATTAATAAAATAAAACCTATA
>JAQVVC010000055.1 GCA_028699175.1 Bacilli bacterium
CTTTTAATTACTCTCATAGTTAAAATAATATTAATATTATAATGACTTTTAATAAGTTTAAATATCCATCTAGCTACTGAGGCATTTTCGATTAAAATTGATATTTTATCTTTAGTAATAATACTATTTGATTTTAAATAAGCATGAAGAGATATTAAAGATTCAACTGGATTTTCATTATTTTTTGTTACTTCATCTTTAATAATAATCGTAAAAGTCATTATTTGTCCCCCATTAAATAACTATAAACCAAATAAGCTGTTTTTAAATAATCATGTCTAATTGTATTATCTTCAATTGTATATAATTTATCTGAGATAATTTTTATACCCATTTCGTTTATTTTATTTTCATCATATACAACGGGATATTTTTGTTCTCTGGTTTGATATTTATAACTTACTTTTTTTGATATTCTAGCTTTATTAGCTATAACTGTATCAATCGAATTACTTAAATATTTATTAAATATTTTTAAATGGTCACTTACTGAAAAACCAATAGTTTCACCAGGCTGAGTAATTAAATTACATATATATAATTTTTTAGCTTCACTATTATTAATGGCATTTACGATTTCTGGTGCCATTAAATGAGGAAGAATACTTGTATATAAACTACCGGGAGCAAAAATGATACATTCAGCATTACTAATAGTTTCTAGCACTTTATCATTTACTTTAAAATCTTTATCATACCAAATAGATTTAATGGTTTTTTTTGCTTCCGTTATTTCATCTTCACCGACAATAATTTTTCCATCCGTTGTTTTAGCAATTAAATTTACATTATCTTCTGTTAAAGGTAATACCGAGCCTTCAATATTAAATATTTTGCAAAACTCGACAACTGCATCACTTAAATTACCTTTAATATCAATTAAAGCTGTTAATAATAAATTTTTAATTGAATGATTAATTTCATTTAAATTATTACTTCCTTTTATGCGATAATTTAATAATTCTTTTAAATCATTATCTAAATTACTTATATTAAGTAATACTTTTGATATATCCCCAACAGCAGGAATATCATATATTTGTCTAAGAACGCCTGTACTTCGACCATTATCAGATACACATACCACTGCTGTTACATTAAGAGGAAATAATTTTAAACCTTTTAAAATTTGACTCATTCCCGTTCCTCCACCAAAAACCACAATGTTTTTCATCCCATCACAAACTTCCTAATTAATATTATAACCAAATTAATACTCATATTCAATAAAAAGACATTTTTTTTAAATGCCTTTTTATTTATCTTGAATACCACCAAACACCCTTGCTTGGTAATTTTAAAATATCTTTAGGATCAACTGATTTAACATATTTAAATGTATTCCAACTTAAATAACAATCGCCACTACAACTAGTTCCATACCATCCTCTAGCAATAATAAAATGTAAATGAGCCCCTGTCGAACAACCATCCCAAGAAGTTTGTCTTCCTCCCCCAACAGTTCCAACTACAGTATTACGAGTAACACTTTGACCAATTGAGACTTTAATATTAAGTAAATGCCAGTAAGAGGTCGTATATAATTTTCCCGCGATATTATGATGAACATATACTTGATTTCCTCCGCAACTTGATTTTCTAGTTATTTTACTTACGATTCCGTTGGCAGCAGCATATACCGAAGTTCCTTCGGAATTTCCCCCAATATCAATAGCACCATGCCATGAACTTTTTACCCCACTAATGGGATGAATCCGATAACCAAAATAACTTGTAATAGTTCCTCTCCTAAGAGGTTTACTAAAACCAGTATCACCATGAATACTAATACAAGATATAATGCTTTGATTTTCGCCACAACCTAAGTTAACTAAATAATTAATATATTCTTGAGTTGATGTAACTTCAGTTTTAATAGCAGCGGCATCTTCAATATAATCATCATATCTATCACCTAAAGACATAACATTTTTTTCTAATTTTATAATTTCGTTTTTAAGAACCTCTTCTCGAGCAGCTAAATCTTTTTGTAATTGAATATTTTTATTTATTTGCTCTTCCCAAGTATTTATTTTCTCTTTATTATCAGCAGCAACCTGTTCAATAATAGTATAACGATATACTAAATCAGCATAATCTTCAGCATCAAGTAAATACTCTAAATAAATATTATTACCCATTGTATCTTGAAGAGCATTCATCAAACTTTTAATATTTTCTTCGGTCTTAGCAATTTCAATATTTAGTTTTTCAATTTCGATTTTAGCATTATCAATTGCTTCCTCATTTTTTTTAATTTCATCTTGCGAACTGGAGATATTATTTTTAGCATAATTTATTTCCGATTTAGTTTTAGCAGTTTTATAATCAGCCTGCTTCTTCTTTTCTTTTAAAATATTAAGTTCTGCTCTTAAACCAGCTAAAGTATCAGCTTTACTAGCATATACTCCATTTGAAAAGATAAAGATACTAATAATAAATACTATCAAAATTTTTAAGTATTTCATCATATAGTTAAATACCTCCTTACAGCTCTTAAACTACCAAACATCCCCACTACTGAGCCAAGAATAAACAAAATTAAAGCAGTAAGATAAACTATTGAACTTGGTTCAGCTAATTTTATAACATTTAATATATTAGTCATTTCAACTGCAGATAAAGAATTATAAGCATAAGTATAACCGATAATAGTAATTAAAATAGGTATAATCGAACCAATAGCTCCTAATAAAAAGCCTTCAATAATAAATGGTAATTTAATAACCGTATTACTTGTTCCAACTAATCGCATAATATCAATTTCACTCCTACGACTAAAAATAGTTATTTTAATCGTATTTCCGATTAAAAAGGTTGTTACTAGTACTAAACCCACCACTAAAACAATTGTCGCATTTTTAACAACATCAAAAATATTAATTAATTCATTAACCATTGATTCGCCATATTTTACCCGATCAACTTTATCGATATTCTTAATTGTCGTAGCAGTTTCATTTATATCTTTAACATTTTTTACAGTGATAACAAAAGAATCTTGCAAAGGATTTTCATCTTCACCCCAAGTTTCAACTATTTTAGCATAAGTATCATTCTGAGAAGCTAAATCTTTTTTTATTGATTCTTTAGAATTAAATTCAACTTCTTCAACATTATCAACACTTTTTAAAGTAGCTTTAGCAACATTTAATTCTGCACTTGTTATATTTTTATCCATTAAGATAACAATCGTTAATTCATCTTCTATTTCCTTAGTAATATTATTAATATTATAAGATAACAAAATACCAATTGATACTAATAATAAAGTAATAATTATGCAAGTAATTGAAGCCACACTTAAACTAAAATTTCGAAAGACACTTTTAAAACTACTACTTATACTTCTGCCAATTATTCTAAACATTCTCATTGTATTTATAGCCCCCTTTTAAATAATCACCCTCTATTAAACCATCTTTCATAACAATAACTCTTTTTTTCATCCGATTTACAATATCTTTATCATGAGTTGCAGTTACTACTGTAGTTCCTAATTCTTTATTTATTTTACTAATTAAATCAATAATCTCTTTTGAAGTATCAGGATCTAAATTACCCGTTGGTTCATCACAAATTAATAATTTCGGATTATTGACTATTGCTCTAGCAATACATACCCTTTGTTGTTCACCACCAGATAATTGATCAGGAAAAGATCTGGTTTTATTTTTAAGACCAACTTTTTCTAAAGCCGATAAAACTAAAGGTCTAATCTCACTACCTCTCATTCCATAACTAGCTAAAGGATAAGCAACATTTTCATAAACCGTTAATTTAGGTAACAATTTAAAATCTTGAAAGACAATTCCTATCTTTCTTCTTAATTTATAGATCTTACTATTTCTTAATTTAGAGACATCAACCCCACCAACAGAAACAACCCCGCTTGTCGGTTTTTCTTCGCGATATAAAAGTTTAATTAAAGTACTTTTACCACTAGCAGTATGCCCAATAATAAAAACAAAATCACCCTTATTTATACTTAAATTAGCATTAGTAAGTGCTGTAACACCATTTTTATATACTTTTGAACAATTTTTAAATTCGATAAATTCCATAATACCACCTATATTCTAAATTATACCATAAAAAATACATTTATTTTGCAGGAAATAAATGTATTTGACACTTAATATTGTAATTATACTACATATGGATCAAATGTTATTTCTCGACTCTAAGCCTACCCCACGAACTCCTTCAGTAAGAGATATAAAACCATATTCTATATTAAATAAAATTCTCTAATATTTTTATATATAATTTAAAATTTCGTTAAATTTTATTTTTTTATATTTATTTATAATTTAAAATAAAGAAAAGAAAAAAACTTAAA
>JAQVVC010000056.1 GCA_028699175.1 Bacilli bacterium
ATAAAATATTTGTTAATGAAGTGAATGAAAAAAGAAATGTTGGCTATCCGTTAGACTCCATTTCAATTACACCAGAGTACGATAAATATACAGTGGATTTAACGGCAGAAGAGAATAATTTGTTAAATGATAAGTGCAATAAAGAAATATATGAATTTATAGTAACTATTTTAGCTAAAATAGTATAAAAAAATGGAAAAATTTGTTATAATAACAAGAAATTTGTTTGGAGAGGAAAACAATGATAGAAATAGGAATGAGTAATGTAAAGAAAAGTTTTGGTTTTGAAAAAAGTGTTTTAGATGAATTTGACTTTGAAGTTTCAACTGGAGAGAGAATAGCCTTAATAGGAGCAAATGGAAGTGGGAAAACTACAATATTTAAAATAATTACAGGCGAAGAAAGTGTTCAAGCTGGAATGGTTTCAGTTAGAAAAGGTGCAACAATTGGTCTTTTATCACAAATTCCGCCAAAAGTAACAGATGAAGTAACAGTTAGAGACGTTTTAATTACAAAAGTAAAAAGCATATATGATTTAGAAGCAAAACTTCGTGAATACGAAAATAAAATGGCGGCTATTTCAGATACTGATAAACTTAATGAAGTAATAGAAGCATATTCAAAATTACAAGAATTATTTGAATCAAGTGGTGGATATGAAATAGAATCAAAAGTAAGTAAAATTTGTAATGGGTTTAAAATATCAGAGGATAAGTTGTCAAGGTCATTTAATAGTCTTTCAGGAGGAGAAAAAACAATTGTTAATTTAGCATCATTAATGATAAGTGAACCATCTATTTTACTATTAGATGAACCAACAAACCATTTAGATGTTGAAACATTAGAATGGTTTGAAAACTATTTAAAAAACTATAAAGGAACAGTTGTTATAAGTTCTCATGATAGATATTTTTTAGATCAAGTTGCAACAAAAACAGTTTTAATAGAGCGTGGCAAATCTGAAGTGTTTCATGGGAATTATTCATACTTTCTAGAAGAAAACGAAAGAAGAATAATGAATGAATTTGAAGATTTTAAAAATCAACAAAAGAAAATAGATGCAATGAAGGCTTCAATCAAAAAATTACAAGAATTTGGTAGATTAGCATATCCGGGTGGAGAACCTTTCTTCAAAAGAGCAGCAAGTATTCAAAAAAGATTAGATAAAATGGAACTACTCGATAGACCTGAAGTAAAGAAAGATTTACCTCTTGATTTCCAAATTGATGGTCGATCTGGAAAAGATGTTATTGTAGTTGAAGATTTAGGTATAATTTTAGGAGACAAAATATTATTTGATAATGCAAACTTTAAAGTACAGTATGGCGAAAAAGTATGTATGATGGGTTCAAACGGAAGTGGTAAATCTACTTTTGTAAAAGCAATGTTAGGAGATGTCCCAGTAGTTGAAGGCGAAATTAAAGTTGGGAGTAGTGTTAAACTAGGTTACATTCCTCAAGAAATAAAGTTCGAAGATGATAAACAATCAGTTTTAGAATATTCAAGAGATAGTGTAGGATTAGATGAAACTAGACTTAGAGCAGCACTTGCGAAATTTGGCTTTTATGGAGAAAATGTATTTAAGAGAGTTGGTACATTATCAGGAGGAGAAAAAGTTAGATTAAAATTATTTGAACTTATTCAAATGAAAGCAAATTTACTCATAATGGATGAACCGACAAACCATATAGATATAGATACAAAAGAAGTTTTAGAAGAAGCATTACAAGAGTATAAAGGAACATTATTCTTTATCTCACATGACAGATACTTTATTAATAAATTAGCACAAAAAACTCTAAATATTGAAGATCACCAAGTTACAGAATATTTAGGAAATTACGATTACTTAAAGGAACAACAAACAAAAAAGTTTAATAGTCCTACTGATACTCCAACTGGAAAGTTTAGAAGGTAGGACAGAAAAGAGGTTGAAATGAAATTCCGATTCGAATTGACAGAACAAATTACTGAATTTATATCAAATGCAAGTTTAACAGAAATATCCATAGGTTGTTCAGATTCACAAGTTGTTAAGATTGAAAAAGAAAATAAATGTTATTTCTTAAAAATAGCTAAAGCTGGTATTTTAACAAGTGAATACGAAAAACTAAAATGGTTAGAAGGAAAAATTAAAGTTCCAAAAATTATAATCTATGAAAACGAAAACGAAATAGAATATCTTGTTACTGAAGCTCTATTAGGAGAAATGGTATGTTCTGACTATTATTTAGAAAATCCGATGTTAGGTATTCCAATTGTAGTTGAAGCATTTAAAGATATTTATAAAGTAGATATAAGTGATTGTCCATTTAATGTAACACTTGATTATAAATTAGAATTAGTTAAAAACAATGTCTTTAATAATTTGCTTGATATTAATAATATTAGTGAAGAAGTATTAAATGAATTTGGTAGTCCCGAAAATATTTATAATTATTTAGTAGAAAATAGATTTGAAGAAGAACTGGTATTTTCTCATGGAGATGTTAGTTTACCAAATTTATTTACTAATAATAATTCATTTTCAGGTTTTATAGATGTAGGTGAATGTGGTATAGCCGATAAATGGTTTGATATTGCAATAGCTGTAAAATCTATAAAAAGAAATTTTGGAGATGATGCCGTAATTGAATTTTATAAACAATTAGGTATTGTTGAAGATAGTTTTAAAGTAAATTATTATTTATTGTTAATGGAATTATATTTATAAGGTGGGGTTTAAATGAATTATAAAATCGAAAAATTATCTGATATTAAATATGATAAAAATGCCTATGAAGATTTAGCTAATCAGATATATTATTTAACGGATCATTTATCATCTGATTATCCAAAACACTATGATTGGTTTTTTAAAAAGCATTTACCATTTGTAGGTAATGGAAAAAGAGAAATACTTTTTGTAAGAAATCATAATAATGTTTGTGGTGTAGCATTTCTCAAAAAAGAGGAAGATGAGAAAAAAATATGTACCTTTTATGTTGCTGAACATGGTAGAAACATGGGTATAGGAAGAACTCTTATGAATGCCTCTTTTGAATTTTTAGAAACAACAACACCGATGATAACGATGCCGAGTGAAAAAGTTCAATACTTTCTGCATTTTATCTTTAAAAACAAATGGGAAATAACTCAAATAATTGAAGGTTATTATGTTAAAGATGCAGATGAAGTAGTGTTTAACGGAAAATTAGAAGAAAAAGTAAATAATTGAATTGCAAATAATTCAATTTTTTCTTCTCATACTTTTGCTATAAATACTTAAATATGATAAAATAGTTCATTGACAAGCACTTTATTAAAGGTGGAAAAGATGAAAAATATGAAAAATTATATGGTAATGATGTTTATAATAGAAGTTTGAATATAATTCTTGATGAACTAGATAATAAAGATAATACAATTATAATTAATTTAATTTCTGATTTAAAAATTAGAAAAAAGCGTAATAGACTCAGGTATAAAAATGGTGGACATTTTGTTTCTGAAGATACAATGGATAATGTATATAAAGATGATATTTTTAAATATGAAAAGATTGATTCTAATAAAGGTTTTATTAATTTAAGTGAAAAAAAATATCCAGTATATATTATTAATAACAATAAGATGTTGTCTGAGATTGAATTAAAAAAATTTTTAATCGATAATATTATAGAATTTATAAAGTATTATAAAAAATTTAAGAAGGGTAATTATAATGAATATGAAGAAAATTCAAAAGGAAATATGGCAAAATAAAATTAATAAAGGTTTTAATACAACGGATGTTAATAAAGAATTTTGTTTATTATATGGGGAGATATCTGAGGCTTATGATGCATATAAAAAAAAGAAAGAAGATTTAAACGAAGAATTAGCTGATATTGCAATTTACTTAATGGGACTTTCTGAAATGTTAGGGTTTGATTTGGAAACCGAAATATTGAAAAAAGTAGAAAAAAATAGCAAAAGAATATATAAAAATATTGATGGTGTTAATATAAGAGTAAGTGATTGATAAAAAAGTTTTTAGTTTGAAGAGTAATAAATATTATCAAAATAAATTAGTTATATATTCGCAATAGTGTTGAGTGGTAAAAATAAATAATTAGAAAATATATGTTATAATTTTTTTATAAAAGTTATTTTTGTTATTATTCGCCTTCCATATCTTGCAGCAGCTCAAGCCACAATAAAGTTAAAGGGGCAGAACTAAGACTCTAATATCTCTTTAAATAAGACTTTTACTATATATAAAGGATTTAAAGAATATTAAAATAAATATTAAAGACTGAGAT
>JAQVVC010000057.1 GCA_028699175.1 Bacilli bacterium
AAAAAAATGAGGTGATAATATGAGTAGTATTAAAAGTTCAAAAAAAGCTCCTATATCTAAAAAAGAAAAGAGTTCTAAACAAGTAAAGGATAGTCTTTTTAAACAAATAAGAGATGAAATGAAAAAGGTTAGATGGCCAGATAAAAATGAAATGTTTAAATATAGTATTGCAACAATAATTTTTATCATAGCATTCGGTTTATACTTTTTTGGTTTAGATATTATATTTGCATGGATTAAGGAGATAATTGATTAATGGAAAAAGAGTGGTATGTAGTTAACACTTATAGTGGGCATGAAAGTAAAGTAAAAGAGAAACTTGAAATGCGTGCTGAATCAATGGGATTTCAAGATTATATCTTTAGAGTAATAGTTCCTGAAGAAACAGTAAAAGAAACCTTAAAAGATGGTAGTGTTAAAGAAAAACAGAAAAAGATGTTCCCTGGTTATATATTAGTAGAAATGATTATGACTGATGAAGCATGGTATATTGTACGCAATACTCCAGGAGTAACTGGTTTTATTGGTTCTAGTGGTAAAGGAGCTAAACCTACGCCATTACTTCCTCAAGAAATAGATAAGATATTATCTAATATGGGAATGACAAGAATAGATGTAGATACTGAATTATCAGTTGGAACTAAAGTAACTATAATAGACGGGCCATTTAAAGGAATGGTGGGAACTATTGATAATTTAGATATAGATAACAGTAGATTAACTGTTTTAATTGATCTATTTGGACAAGAAACACCAGTAGAAGTTGAGTTCTTCCAAGTTAGTAAAAATTAATTTACTTGAAAATAACAATCTATTGTGATAATATCTTAACTGCAGTTATATATTAATAATATATATAAGTTAAGTGGCAGGGAAATGCGGATTGCCCTTACCACTAAGCGAAAATAATTTGAAAGGATGTGTTTTTCGTGGCTAAAGAAATCGTAAAGAAAATAAAATTACAAATACCTGCTGGTAAGGCAACTCCTGCTCCACCAGTTGGAACAGTATTAGGACCTGCTGGTATTAATTTACAAGAGTTTTGCACAAAATTTAATGATGCTTCAAAAGATAAAATAGGTGATATTGTACCTGTTGAGATTACTTTATATAATGATCGAAGTTATGATTTTATTCTTAAAACTCCCCCAGCTGCATTTTTAATTAAAAAATTTGCCAAAGTTAATAAAGGTAGTGCTAAAGGTGCTAATGAAGTAGTTGCAACAATAACAAAAAATGATTTAAAACAAATTGCTGAAATAAAAATGCAAGATTTAAATGCTTATGATATTGAAGGTGCTATGAATATTATTGAAGGTACTGCTCGAAACATGGGTATAGCAGTAAAGGGCGTAAATGATGAAGAACTTGCAGCTCAAGGAGCAGAAGCAGCTATTGCTGAAAAAGAAATGGCTAAACGTGAAGCTGAACTTGAAAAAATGGAAGCAAATATAGTAGAACCAACTCAAGCAGATGTTGAAGAAACTGAAGAAGAATCTGAAAATATTGAATAATATATATCCGCTAATAAACCACGATTGGAGGTAGAATAATGAAAAAAGGAAAAAAATATGTGGAAGCTTCAAAATTAGTTGATAAACAAAAAACTTATGAACTAAATGAAGCAATTAAACTAGTAAAAGATACTAGTATTACTAAATTTGATAGTACAATTGAAATTGCTATGAATTTAAATATTGATACTAAAAAATCTGATCAGCAAATAAGAGGAGCTTTAGTTCTTCCTAATGGAATAGGTAAAGTTAAAAAAGTATTAGTTTTAGCAAAAGGCCCTGCTGCTGTTGAAGCTAAAAAAGCAGGTGCTGACTATGTAGGAGAACAAGAACTAATTGATAAAATAGTAAAAGAAAATTGGTTTGAATTTGATATAATTGTATCAACTCCTGAAATGATGCCCTCTTTAGGTAAGATAGGAAAGATTTTAGGGCCAAAAGGTTTAATGCCTAATCCAAAATCTGGTACTGTTACTGAAACACCATCAAAAGTTGTTGAAGATATTAAAAAAGGAATGATTGAATATCGAGCTGATTCATTTGGTAATGTTCATTCAGTGATCGGCAAGGTATCATTTGATAATGAAAAATTAGCAGAAAATATAACATATTTAGTTAATAATATTATTAAAAGTAAACCTGTTAGCGTTAAAGGTAAATTTATAAAAAATATTACTATAGCTAGTACAATGGGTCCAGGAATTAAATTAAATTTAAATTCTTTTGACATTTAATAATTAGCGTAATATAATAAATTAGAAATAAAAGAACTTTTACTGAAGACAGTAGGGAACATAATGTTTTAATAATCCTACCGAGGGAAGATAATTACTTGTAAGTAAAACTTTCCTTTGGAAAGTTTTTTTATAAATATATGTAAGGAGGAAAATATGGCAAGTGAAAAGAGTCTTAATTTAAAAAAAGATATTGTAAAAGAAATACTTGGAAAAATTGAAGAATCAGAAGCAGTAGTATTATTTACTTATCATGGTTTAAAAGTAAGTGATTTATCTAAATTAAGAAAAAATCTTAAAGAAATAAATTCAGAAGTTAAAATTTATAAAAACACTCTAGTAAAATTAGCCTTAGCTGATAAAGGATTAAATTTAGATGAATTTTTAGCAGGTCCTAATGCAATTCTTTTTGGAAAGAGTTTACTTGAATCTATTAAAGCTTTAGATAACTTTGCTAAACAAAACAAAAGCGTTGAAATACGGGCTGGAATTGTTAAAGGTGATATAGTATCTCTTAATACAATTAAAGAGTATGCATCAATCCCATCTATGGATGGATTACTGACTATGCTTGCAGGTGGTATGATAGAACACGTTAAAAATCTATCAATTGGTTTAAATTTATATGCCGAACAATTAGAAGAAAAAAATTAATTAAAGAAAGGAAAGATAAAAATGGCAAAATTTACAAAAGATGAGTTCATTAAAGGACTAAAAGAAATGACTATTCTTGAAGTTAAAGAATTAGTTGATGCAATGAAAGAAGAATTCGGAGTTGATCCAAGTGCGGTAGCAGTAGCAGCTGCTCCAGTAGCAGGAGCTGAAGCCGAAGAAACTTCTACAAAAACTGTTGTTCTAAAAAATGCAGGAGCAGCTAAAATAGCAGTAATTAAAGTAATTAGAGATATTACTGGATTAGGTCTTGTTGAAGCAAAAGGTATTGCTGATAATGGTGGAAATATTAAAGAAAATATTCCAACTGATGAAGCTAATGAAATTAAAGCTAAATTAGAAGAAGCTGGTGCAACTGTAGAATTAGCTTAATAAATTAAGTTAAAAATAGAAATCTCAATCAAAGAGATTTTTTTATTTTCTTTAAAATATAGAAATCTATTTGCAAAAAATGATAAGGTTATATATAATGTAATAGAGGTTTGATATGAAATTAAATAATAAGGGTTGGGGATACAGAATGATGATATTCCTTATGACAATTTTATGTGTTTTTTTATTAATAGCCATATATTTTATTTACCGATATTATGATACTTTTGAGATCCAATTAATAAATAATTTATTTTTAAATGGTGGACAAATATTATGAAGAAGATTGTATATACTGGCTTTGGTATTGTAATAATTCTAGTTTTAGGGTTAACTGTAATAGGTTTAAATTTAAAAGCTAATAATAAGGATTACTATGATTTAGAAAAAAAAATAGAAGAAAGTGCTAAATTATATTACAGTCAATTTCCGGATAGATTTCCTTCTAATGAGGCAATTATATCGGCCAATAAATTAATTGAAAACAATTTTTTAAAAAACATGAAATTATCAAAAGAAGAATGTAAAGGATATGTCGTTGTCAAAAAAGTTTATATGTATTATGAATATGCTCCTTATATTAAATGTAAAAACTATGAAACAAAAGGTTTTGATGGTGGTATATTAGAAGAAGTTTAATTTTTTAAAAAGTAAAATTTAAAGATTTTACTTTTTTTTAAAAGAATTTTATAATTGAAAAACGGATTATAAAGTGGTATATTTTATTTAAGATATGAGGTTGATTT
>JAQVVC010000014.1 GCA_028699175.1 Bacilli bacterium
ATTTTAGAACGGATTCTTTGAATAGTATTATCAATTTGTTTAGTTTCACGATGTAAAATTTTTGCAATATCTATATATGTAAATCCATTTATTAATAATTTATAGACTTCATATTCTAAAGGAGATAAGATGCCATTTATTTTTTCTACTAATTCATTATAAGCTTCTAATGATTGAACCTTAATAAAAGGATCAGAATTAGGATCACCAATTATATCTTTTAAAGGCTTATTAAAAGATTCATATTCATAATCCAAACTATAATTTTCATTATTTTTTTTATTTTTAATAGTATCTGCTTTTCGGACACAGTTTTGAATTTTTCGTTCAATAACTAAAGATATAAAAGTTGGTAGTGAAGCTTCTTTTTCACTTGAATAGCTTACTAAAGCATCAGTAAAAGCTAACATAGCTTCTTGTCTTACTTCAGCAAAATCCATTCCCAAGACATAAAAAACTTTTTTATATTTAGACATAATAATATCAATAATATATTTATACTTTTCATACAGCATATCTTTAGCTTCTTCGTTATTTTCATTAACAAGATGAACTAATTCTATATCATTATACTCCAATGTTATCACCTATTCCAAATAAAAGTATCCCAGCAGCTACTGAGGCATTTAAACTATTTACTTTACCTTTCATAGGTATTTTAATAATGACATCACAGTTTTGTTTAACTAGTTTACTTAAACCAAATCCCTCACTACCAATTACTAAACATACTTTATCACTATAAGATACGTCTTGATAATTACTACCATCCATATCCGCTGCATAAATAAAAAAACCGCTTTTTTTTAAAACATTAATGGCTTGAACTAAATTATTAACCATAATTATATTGACATGATTTAATGCCCCACTACTAGTTTTCATTACAGTTTCATTTACTGTTACTGATCTGTCTTTAGGAATAATAATATTTTTAACTCCTCTAGCTTCACAGGTTCTTATTATTGCACCAAAATTATGAGGATCTTCCAAATGATCGAGTATTAAAACTAATCTATCACTTTTGATATCATTAAGTGAGCCGTAATTATAGTCATAGATTTCAGCAATAATACCTTGATGATTCTTAGCCATTTTATCCATTATTCTAATATCGGTAACAATATATTTTAAATTATTATTTTTAATGACATTAAAAATTTCTTCATTATTAAATTTTTTTGATAAGTATATTTTTTTAATTTTATTTTTATCTAATTCATTAAAAACATTTTTTCCCCAAACTATCATAATTCACCTACAATATATTTCATTATTTCCTTAAATCTATTTTTATCATTTAAATATAAATAACCAATTAAGCATTCTAAACCAGTTGCTTTTTTATAAGTTATAATATCAACATTTTTACTTTTATGGCTGGCGGTATTTCTTCCTCTTTTTATTATATTTTGCTCACTTTCAGTAAATATATTTAAATTTTCCATACTCTCTAAAATTCTTCTTTGACTTTTGGCACTTACATAATTTAAACTGGCATTTTGAAGGTCATTAACATTAACTAATCCACTATTAATTAAGTATTCTCTAATATATAATTCATATGCCGCATCACCTAAATATGCTAAAACTAAATTATTCATATAACACCCGAGAAAAATATAACATAAATTAAGTTGATTGTAAAATAACAGAAATCATTTTTCTGGATTAAAAAAAGTGTATATTATTACACTATTTTATAATTATATAAGGATCAGATACACTTCCAGCTCCAGTTATTTTAACATCATCTTTTAAATTAATAATAGGTCTTACTCCATATATACTGTTAACATTATTATTTAATAAAGACCCGCTTGAAGAAATATATATTACTTTAGCTAATTCTTCTTCAAAACTATAAGGGCTTAAAGTCCACCAATCATAACTAGTTTTTAAATAATTTGTTAAATTATCAGTACTACTTATTAATCCAGCAAAAGAAGTCTCATCAGCAGTTATTAATCCAACTGGATATTTTATTAAAGGTAACTTCTCAGATATTAAAAATCGATCATTTAATGCCCCACATTTTAAATTTGGAGTTTTATTTGTATTTAATCGATAATTAGCAGCATAGATTGTATTTTCTTTTCCAAAACCTAAGCCAGTTTCTTCACCACCTATTTCGCTTTGTAATCTTCGATCATTGCAAAATAAAGTATTTGATATATAAGTTTCATATTCATTTCCTAATAAGTTGGTTTCATACCAACTATCTAAAGTTTCTTTTATTGTGCTTTCTATTTCATTTTTAACTGCATTTTCTCTAGTATCAGATAATTCTCCATACATATAACCTACATATTTGTTATCATCAAAATTTAGATTATAACTTGAGGTAATAATATCTTCATTAGTTGTTTCACATAATTCATCAAGACATTTACCATTGTAAATTATTTTAATTGATTCATCTCCGTTAATACGTACTATTTTCCATTTCATGCCGGCAAAAAGCAAATTATTATTTAAAAAGTTTTCTGCTCCACGATAATAATAACTATATCCATAATCATCAATTGTTTTATATAAATTATTTTCGTTTTCAGTATTAATAGCACTAAAAATATCTAAAGTCGGCTCTTTAATATTTGATAACCCGCCATATTGAGATAAGATATTAGACCCTAAGAAATTATCTTCATATTCATTTACAATTAAGTTTTTCATATCTAAAGTATTATGTACAAAACCAGAATTAATACCAAGTTTTAGATATTGATTATTTTCAGTATCATTTTTTATTACTAATCTAATTGATTTACTACTATCAGCTGCAATAATACCACTAATTCCATCAATTGATAAAGAACTATAAAATATTTCTAATCCATCTATATTTTCTTGGTATGAAGAGCATGTTGAATCAACACAAATATCATATACCACTTCATATTTAGTATCATAGGTTTCTAAAGGTTTGACATTTAAATCAAATGATTTTTCTTTATGAGCCCCAATTTCTAAAATTAAACCTGGATAACCATTAATACTTAAATAATAAGTTATATTAGATACTTTAGTATTTATAAATTCATTGACTTTGTTGTTAGAAAAAGCTCCCAAAGCAATATTAAGTGTTACTCCAAAAAGAACTATTACTATAATAATAGTTAAATATAAAAAACGTTTTGTTTTAATTATTGTTTTAATAAATTCTTTTGTTTTTTTCATTAAATCATACCCTTATTATAAGTATATTCTATTTTTTAATCCTTTTCAACTTGTTTTAAAATTACCCCTTATTTTTTTAATAAAAATTTACACTATCAATGTTATTTTTATCATTGTATAAATCTTCAAATTTACTTTTTTTACTATTTATAATAATAATTATTAATCCAATAATTATCATTATTATAGAAACTATTTGGGCTATTTTAAATCCACTTAACAATAACGCATCTGTTCTACTAATCTCAATAAAGAATCTTATAACTCCGTAACCAATTAAATATAAACCGGTTAAAGTTCCAACTTTAATATATTTACCTCTTCTAATAATAATAAAAATTATGAATAATATCAAACAAGCTACCGATTCATAAAAAAATGTTGGTGTATAATATACTCCTTCAATATTCATGCCATCAATTACAAATTCAGGAACTAATAATTTTCTTAAATGTTCAACTGTGGTAGCTACTCCATGGGCCTCACTATTAAAGAAATTCCCCCATCTTCCAATTGCTTGAGCTAAAAGTAATGGTACAGCAATAAAGTCTAAGTATCTAATAACTCTAACTTTATATTTTTTACAATATACTAAAACCGTTAGAAACCCAGCAATTATTCCTCCGTGAATTGCTAATCCACCTTCCCATATTTGATAAATTTCATTTAAATTATTACCAAAATAATCCCAATTAAAAATTACATAATATAATCTTGCTCCGATAAGACCAAATATTATAGCCCAAAAAGCCATATTAAATACAAATTCAGGTTTAACTTTAAATTTCTTACCTTCTCTTTGAAATAATAAAATACCTACTATGACAGCAAAAACTAATAAAATCGAATACCATCTAATTTCATAACCGCTAATTGTTAATAATACTGGGTCCATTATTTACTCCTTACTATTTGTTTAGTTATAGTAATATCTAATATTAAGTTCATAAATGAAATAAATATTGATATAAAAAATGGTACAATCCATCCTTCTACTACAAAATTACTTCCAATTATTAAATTAGTAATTTTTAATATAATTACATTAACAAAAGGATAAAATAACCCTAAAGTATATACCGTAATAGGTAAAGTTAATATTTTAATAAATGGTTTTATAGTCATATCTAATATCATAATTATTAAAGCTCCTAAAAAAGCATATAAAAAGCCACCGATAAAAAAGCCTTTAAAAATACTTGCTGCCATTAATAATACTAAAGCATTGATTAATAACTTTAATCCAAGTTCAATAATAACCCATTTAGAATCTTTATTTTCTGTATATATTAACATTTATCTTCACCATAATTAGTATATAATTATTTAAGGTTTTTTTCAATGAAATTACGAAAATATCCAAAAAAATTCAGAATATTATCTTTAATTTATAATAGTTTCTTTTTTAAAAATTGACCCGTATAAGAGTTTTTGACTTTTATTATTTCTTCTGGAGTACCTGATGCAATAACTTCTCCACCGCCATCTCCACCATCTGGACCTAAATCAATAATATAATCGGCTGTTTTAATCACATCTAAATTATGCTCAATAACAATAACCGTATCTCCATTATTTACAATTCTTTCTAATATTGATAATAGTTTTTTAATATCATCAGTATGAAGTCCGGTTGTTGGTTCATCTAAAATAAAAACACTTTTCCCAGTAGGTTTTTTTTGTAATTCTTTAGCTAATTTAATTCTTCCTGCTTCACCTCCTGATAAAGTAGGAGCTGATTGTCCTAGTTTAATATATCCTAAACCTACATCAATTAACATCTGCAATTTGGTTTTAATTTTACTTGAAAATTCAAAGAAATCAATAGCTTCTGTCACTCTCATATTCAAAACATCAGAAATTGTTTTACCTTTAAACTTCACTTCTAAGGTTTCACTATTATACCTAGTGCCTTTACATATATCACATGGTACGTATACATCAGGTAAAAAATGCATTTCTATTTTTTTTACTCCATCTCCCCAGCAAGCTTCGCATCTTCCCCCCTTGACATTAAATGAAAACCGACCTTTTTTATACCCTCTCATTTTTGATTCTTTTGTTTCAGTAAAAACATCTCTTATGTCATCAAATACGCCAACATAAGTGGCGGGATTGCTTCTAGGTGTTCTTCCAATTGGATCTTGAGATATTGCAACAACTTTATCAACATATTTTAGCCCTCTCATAGATTTATATTTACCGGGTAAATTAATACTTCCATATATAGATGCTCTTAAAGCTGGAAGTAAGATATCGGTAATTAACGAACTTTTACCTGAACCAGAAACCCCAGTAACACAACTAAAAGCCCCTAAAGGAATCTTGACATCAATATTTTTTAAATTATTTTCTTTTGCCCCAATAATTTCAATGAATTTACCATTTCCTTTTCTTCTTTTTTTAGGAACTTCAATTCTTAATTTACCATTTAAATACTGACCAGTAATACTATTTTTATTCTGCATTACTTCTTTTGGAGTACCAGATGCAACAACATAACCACCTTGATCTCCAGGACCAGGGCCAATATCAATTAAATGATCTGCTGCCATCATTGTATCTTCATCATGTTCTACAACTATTAAAGTATTACCTAAATCTCTCATCTTCTTAAGTGAATTTATTAAACTATTATTATCTTTTTGATGAAGCCCAATACTTGGTTCATCAAGAACATATAAAACACCACTCAACCTACTTCCTATTTGGGTAGCTAATCTAATTCTTTGACTTTCACCACCAGATAAAGTTGTAGCAGTTCTTGATAAAGTTAAATAATTTAAACCAACATTATCTAAAAATGTTAATCTACTATTTATTTCTTTTAATATTAAGTCACTAATACTTTGTTGTTCATTATTTAGTTTCAATTCTTTAAAAAAAACTAAAAGATCTTTGATAGAATAACTAGCTACTTCAAAAATATTTTTTTTACCTATTTTAACACATAAAACATCATCGTCTAATCTAGCCCCATCACATTTAGGACAAGTTGAATCAACCATAAATGAACTTATCCATTCTCTAACCCAGCCACTACTAGTTTCTATATATCTTCTTTCTAAATTAGTTACTATTCCTTCATAACTATCTTTAGTAAACCTTTTATTACCATTTTTACTAGTATATTCATATTCTAGTTCCGTATCAGTGCCATAAAATAATATAGCAATTTCTTTTTTAGTTAAATCTTTAAAAGGTTTTTTTAAATCAATATTAAAATGCTTCGAAACTGTTAATATATTAGTCATATAGATATTTCCATCTAAGCTAAAACCTTTAATCGCTCCATCTAAAATACTTTTTGTTTTATCAGGAACTAATAAATCTAATGAAATATTTTGTTTTACTCCTATTCCTTTACATTCAGGACATGCTCCATAGGGAGCATTAAAAGAAAATAAACGCGGTTCAAGTTCAGGAAGAGAAAAATTACAATGAGGACAGGCATAATTTTCACTCATAACTATAGATTGTTTACCTATTTCATTAATTACAACTTTTCCTTCAGCTAGAGAAGTACTTGTTTCAATAGCTTCAAAAATTCTACTTTTTTCACTAGAATCAACTTCTATTCTATCTATAACAACTTCAATATTAGTTTTTTTATTCTTATCAAGTTTAAAATCTTCACTTAAATCATGATTTTCACCATTTATTTTTATTCTTGTATATCCATTTTTACGTAAATTTTCAAATAAAGTTTGATGTGTACCTTTATCGCCATGTACTACTGGAGCTAATATTTCTATTTTAGTTCCTTTTTCCAAACTTAAAACTTTATTAGTCATTTCTTCAATACTTTGACTTTTAATTGGCTTTTTATGAATAGGACAATATGGAACTCCAATTCGAGCAAATAATAATCTTAAATAATCATAAATTTCAGTAACAGTTCCAACAGTACTACGTGGATTTTTATTAGTGCTTTTTTGATCTATTGCAATACTAGGACTTAATCCTTCAATCGAATCAACATCAGCTTTATCAGAATTTCCTAAAAATTGTCTTGCATATGCACTTAAACTTTCAACATATCTTCTCTGACCTTCAGCATAAATAGTATCAAAAGCTAAACTACTTTTTCCAGAACCAGAAACTCCAGTCATAACTACTAATTTATCTTTAGGAATAGTAATATTAATATTTTTTAAATTATTTTCCCTAGCACCTTTTATAATTATTTCATTCATATATAGTCCTTTCAGTACATGCTGATTATACTCAAACAATCGTACGATGTCAAGTTAATATATAAAATTATTATGCTTAAATAAAATAAAATTATCATAAAAAAAGACACTAAGTGCCTTAAGTTCCAATTACTATATATTTAGCTTTAACAAAAGGTATATTTCCATTTATTGAATCATATTCTCCGTAAACAGTAATTAAATCACCTTCTATAAAACCAATTTCATAATTTTTATCAACATATTCAAATGTTATTAATTGTTTATGAGGTTCTTCAAAAAGGTTAGCATCTATTGTAACATTCATAACATTTCCATAAGAAACATCAACACCTTCAACCTTTACAACTTTCCCAATAATTTTAATTTCAGTATTTTTAAATATCTTAGGTTTTCTTACTAATTGTTCATATGATAATAATTTACAATTAAATTTGTATTCATCTTCACTAACTTTATTTTCATAATATTTATTTAAAAAGTGAGTTCCAATAATAGATAATAATAGCACTATAGATAATATTATGATGATAATTTTACCAAGATTATCTTTTTGATCTTTATGACAAAATGGACATATTGTTAATTCTTTTTCAAAAAATTTATGACAATGTCGACATTTATTAGCTGAAACATTATCTAGAAAAACAATATCTTTTTTTGGTTCTATAATTTTGGTTTTTGTTTTTTTAACTGGGGCTTTTTTAGAGATATTTTTTTTAATATTATCTTTCTTAATAGATGCTGATACTTTTTTAGCTTTTCCAGTTTTTATGGCAGCTGTTTTATTAGTTTTTTTAACCGTATTAGGTTTTTGTTCCTTTTTGCTCATAACATAACCTCTATTCTTTATAATTATAATATATTTCTAATATTTTATCAATTATTTATATTCAAATATATATTTTGTTTTTTTATCATATGAATATAATGTGGTTTTTTTATTAGTTGATATGATATTACCTTTGTTTGGTTCTGAATTATCCATAGTATCATCATATTTTAAACCCCATAAGTATTTAGTATTAATTTTAACATATTCTTGATCAACATTAGTAACTTCAATATCTAATTTACATTTATTATGGTTTTTGGCAAAAGTAAATGATAAATTACTATACACTTCATAATTTTCCGAAACATTATCACATTTAATAAATAATTTTTTTGTTTCATCATAAGATTTACTGCTAAAAAACATTACACACCCAATGACAATAATAATCAATAAAGGAATAATAAACTGCCAAAAATTTTTCATAATAATACCTACCTTATTTAAATAAGTATATCACGAAAAGAAATAGTAAACTATAAAATTTTAATATTATTTCTAATAAGTAATTTATTTTCATATAATTAAAAAGCAAAAATTTACTATTTAAGTTAATTATGTTATAATTTAATAGCTTTTTGAGGTACATATTATGAAAAAAATCAATAAAATAGATTATATATATATAGGTTTGTTAATTGTATTTATTACTGGTTTTGTTTTATATTTAAGATATAAAGGTTTTTTATTTGGATCAAATATGGATTGGATAAGTCAACATGTATCAATACCCGAATATTTTAGATTATTATTTTATGAAACTAAAGAATTTATTCCCCAATTTGGTATAAACTTAGGATTAGGCCAAAATATATTTAATTTTACTTATTATGGTTTATTTAGTCCTTATATTGTAATTTCATATTTATTACCATTTATTAAAATGATAGATTATATTCAAATTATTACTATTTTAAGTATTATAGCAAGTGTTATTTTAATGTATAGATGGATTTATAATAAATATGATTCTAAAGTTGCTGTTGCTTCAACAATTATTTTCATGTTAGCTGGGCCTTTATTATTTCATGCTCATCGACATATTATGTTTGTTAATTATTTACCTTTTTTAATAGGTGCACTTATTTTAATTGATATATATTTTATAAAAAAGAAAAGAATATTATTTATCTTAAGTATCTTTTTACTCATTATGAGTAGCTTTTATTTTAGTTTTCCAAGTATTCTAGTAATTGGAATATATACTATCTATAAAATACTACAAGATAAAAAGAAATTAAATATAAAAAGTTTTAAACCACTAGGTAAAATAATCTTTTATGTTATTATTGGAATATTACTATCAGGTATAATAATTATTCCAACAATGTATGCTTTATATAACGGAAGAAGTGATACATCAGTATCTATTAATTTATTTAATTTGTTTATGCCAAAACTAAACTATAAATTAACCTTCTATTATTCTTATTCTCTAGGTCTCACCTTTATTTACATGGTCTCTTTAATTTATTCATTTATAAACAAAAAAAGAGAAAATATATTTTTAAGTATTATTTTGTTTTTATGTATGCTTATGCCGGGAATAAGTTATATTCTAAATTGCTTTATGTATATTGATGGCAAATGTTTTATTCCTTTTTTACCACTTGCCATAATAATTATTAGTTATTTTTTAAATGATTTATTTAAGAATAAAATTAATTTAAAAAAATTAATATATCATTTAATACCTATTATTGTTATTATGTTATGTAGCGCTACTAACTATAATCTTGCATCATTATTAATAATTGATATTATTTTAATAATGTTATTTTTAATCATTATTAATAAAACTAAAAAAAGTAAGTTAATATTTATACCAATTATTTTAATTAGTTTTACTTCTTTCTTAAAATTAAATTTAACTGATAATTATGTAACTATAAAAGATAGTAAATTAATAAATGATTACTCCTATCAAGAATTACTTAATTATATTAATAAAGATGAAATGTACCGAACTTCAATCGATTCATCATTATTAAATCAAGTAAATAAAGTATATAAAACTAATCAATATTCATCAAGTATTTATTCTTCTTCTTCGAATCAAAATTATTTAAAATTTGTCAGAGATAATTTTCTAAATGAAATAATTAATAAAGATTACGCAACTATAACTCAATCATCAAACGTCTTATTTAATATTTATAATGGATCTAAATACTTAATAACTAATAAAGAACCTTTAATTGGATATAAAGAAGTTGCTAGAGAAAACAATCTCGTATTATATGAAAATAATGATGTCCTTCCTATTGGATATGCTAGTTCAAATATAATGAGTTTAAGAGAATTTGATACTTTAACATATCCTAATAATATAGATGCTCTTCTTAATTATATTATTGTCAATAAAAGCTTAGATAATGTTTATAAATCAAATATCAATCCTTTTAATCACAATATTACTATAACCAATCATAATAATTTAAATTATGAAATAAAAGATAATAATCATTTATATATTAATTCATTAGATGAAGGTTATTTTAATCTTAATTTAAATAAAGAAATTAATAATAAAATCTTAATTATCCAATTTAAAATGAATAAAGAAAAAAGCGGTAATGTATGTAGCACTAATATAACTATAAATAATACTACTAATTCATTATCTTGTTCTAACTGGAAATATCACAATAATAATTATACTTTTGAATATGTAATATCAAAAGATAAACCATTTAATAATTTAGATGTCTATTTTACAAAAGGAGAATATGAATTAAGTGATTTGAAACTTTATACAATAGATTATAATTATATTAAAAATCTTAATCATAATATATCAGCATTTAATATTGATAAAAATAAATCTACTTCTAATTCTATCTATGGCACTATTAATGTAAAAGAAGATGGTTACTTAAAATTGACAATTCCTTATGAAAAAAAAGGTTTTAAAGCATATGTAGATGGTGAAAGAGTACCTCGCATCAAAGTAGACGACACTTTTATTGGTTTTGAAATTGAAAAAGGAAATCATACTATTGAAATAATTTATAATGCCCCTTTTTATAAGCATGGTATTATTGTATCTATAATAGGTCTTATATTACTTATATGCGTAATATTTTATAATAAATTAGAACGTAAAATAAAAATAATTTATGAAAAGGCATTAACTATATTAAAAAATATATCTAAGAGAATATCTATCTTCTTAATTAATAACCGGGGGTATACCTATTTATTCTTCTCAATGTTAATTCTTGATTTAGCCTTAAGAATATTTTATTATAGTTCCATTAATTTTTATGGTTGGTATCGATTAGTACCTAATTTGTTTACAATCTTATGGGTTAGTTTTATATTATTATTAACTTATAATTTCAAAGCTAAATTAGGAAAAATAATCTATTTTGTTTCTTATATATTATCTTTAATATTATTTTTAGTTCATGCTATTTATTATTCATATTTTAATATCTACTTTGATTGGAGTGTTATAACATTAGCTGGAGAAGGAACTGCTTATCTTAATTCTATTTTATTAAATATCAAGTTATGGGTTATAATAACAACCATTATTAGTATTTATTTAACAATAAAAGGGATTAAATTAATTAATCATAATCATAAATTTGAACCTTTTAGAATTATTAGTATATTATTAATTTTTATTACTTGTTATTCAGTTATACCGTTTTTATTAGGAAATGTAAGAGACAGTATTGAGTGGGATGATTGGCGCAATCCAAGAAGTATTTATAAATCTTTTAATGATAACAATAAAAGCATGATGATTTCAGGAATGTATCAATATAATATTAGAAATTTTTATGTTAATTTTATTAGAAATTCCGAAAAGTTAAATCAAGAAGAAACTAATTTATTAAAAGAAAATTTTAAAGAAAAAAAAGTTGGTAATATTAATAATTATACCGGGATATTTAAAGATAAAAATATAATACTAATCCAATTAGAAAGTATTGATGATTTTTTAGTTAATTCAAAAATTATGCCTACTACTTACAAAATGATGAAAAATTCCATCAATTTTACCAATCATTATTCATTTACTTCTGGTGGGGGATCAACCTTTAATTCTGAGTTTATGGTTAATACAGGGTATTCATCGGCTTATCATTATAATCAAAGTGCTTATTCTTTTAGTAGAAATAATTATGATTATTCACTTCCTAATTTATTAAGAAAATCAGGATATAAATCTAATGCCTTTCATATGAATACTGGAGAATACTACTCTCGAGGAGTTAATTATAAAAGTTTCGGTTTTGACAGTTATTATGGCTTAAAAGACATTTCTAAATATAATGAAAATACGGACTATTGGTTAGATCGAGAATTAATACTTAATAGTGAATTTAATAAATTAATATTTAATAATGAAGGTTTATCTATGTCATTTATTATTACATATTCAGCTCATATGCCATATAAAACAACAAGAGGCACATGTAGTATGTTAACAGAAGAACCAGGTTTGACTGAATATGAATGTCTAAAATTACAAGCTAAAGAAACTGATTATTTTATGTCATTATTACTTGAAAATTTAGAAAAAAATAATATGCTAGATAATACTGTTATCGTAGCATTTACCGATCATTATCTATATACTTTAGAAGATAAATCATTACTTGATGAGTATAAAGTAACTGATAATAATTTAATAAATAAAACCCCATTTTTTATCTGGAGTAATGGAAATTATAAAAAAACAGTTCGAAAAACTAATTCTCAACTTGATATCTTACCTACCATCTTTAATTTATTTGGAGTAGAATATTATTCTAATTATTATATTGGTAATGATATTTTAGATCCTAATTATCAAGAATTAATATTTTTTCCAGATGGAAGCTGGTATAATGGTAAAAGCTATATTGCTAATGGTGAATATCAATTTGGTAAAAAAATGAGTATTGATAAATTAAATGAAAATAATATTAATGTAAAAAGAAAAATGACCTTAAATGATGCTGTTATGAAATCAAATTATTTTAATAATTTATCAAAAAAAGCTGTAAATTAATATTTTACATCTTTTTTTACTACTTTATTAATCATATAATTTATTGTATAATTTATAATTGAGGAGGGGCTATGAAAAACTTAAAGAAAAAATTAAAAAAGACTAATAAATATTATCGTTTTTATTTTTATACTATCTTAGTGATATTTTTAATAAGTATCGTTTTAATTTCCCAAGGCCTACTTCTATTAAGCGGGATTGAATCATTTATCCGCTATGTATTAATATTTACCTTTATCGTCGTACTAATTCTATATATAGTTGGTAATTTTGTTTTTTTGATATTAAAAAAACATATTTGGATAATAATAACCGGTATTACAGCAATAATATTTAGCGTTATAAATTGTTTAGGATTTTATTATATTAATAAAACTTATAATTTTATTGATAATATTAATAAAGATGAAATAACCTATACAACCAATTTAATTTCTTTAAAAGATACTAATAAAATTACTAAGGTCGGAATAATATCTAATGAAGAAGATATTGAAGGTTATATTTTACCCAAAGAATATATTGAAAATAAAAATAAAAAATATGAATTAATCTTTTATGATGATTATATTAACTTAATTAATGATTTATATACTAATGATATTGATGGCTTATTTATTACTAGTAATTATATCCTAATGTATAATAATGAATTTAATACTATAAAAGATGACACTAAAGTAATTGATAGTTATAGTAAAAAAATGAAAAATCAAGATCTTATTGAAGGAACAAACAAACCAGTAACCGAACCATTTACAGCTCTATTAATAGGAGTTGATTCTAAATATGATGGTTTAGCTAAAAATGCTTCATTTAATGGTGATGCATTAATGTTAATTAGTTTTAATCCTAAAACATTAAGTGCTGTTATATTTAGCATTCCAAGAGATACATATGTTCCTATAGCTTGTAATAATAATAAAGAAAACAAAATCAACTCAGCGGCTGGTTACGGTACAAAATGTATGATTGATACAATTGAAAACTTAACTAAAATAGATATTGATTATTATGTTAAAATGAATTTTAAAGGGGTAGTTGATTTAGTAGATGCTTTAGGCGGTATTTATGTAGATGTTCCTAAACCCGATTTTAAATCAGAGTATTGTCTTGAAGATAGTAATCGAATTCCCCGTAATGTTTGTCTTACCGAAGGACCCCAAGTCTTAGATGGTGAAAAAGCTCTGGCTTTGGCTAGAGTAAGAGGTGCATTTCGTATAGTTGATTTTAAAAGAGTTCAAAATCAACAATTAGTTTTACAAGCGATAGTAACAAAAGCTAAATCAATTCGTAATATTAACGATTTTCATAAAGTACTTAAAGCCGTAAGTAAAAATTTAGATACTAATATCCAAACTAAAGAAATGTTGAATTTCTATAATGTTGGAAAATCCTTATTATTTAAAAATAATTTTAGTGAAAATGAATTTATTAATATTCAAAAAACATTTTTAAATTGCTATGACTTAACAATTAATGGTAGTAGTACAGTTCAATACTATGAAGAAAGTTTAAATGAAATAACAAAAGCTATGAGAGTTAATTTAGATTTAGAAAAACCCAAAATTATCAAAACTTTTACATTCTCAGTAAATGAATTATATGAAGAAGAAATAATTGGTAAAAAGTCTTATTCAACTAAAAGAAAAGAAACTTTACCTAACTTTATAGGTAAAAGTTATGAATATTTAACCCAATGGAATAGTACTAGAAATTTAAATATTAATACAAAAACTGAAATAAGTAACATTTGTATAGATAATGAAATATTAAATCAAAGTGTTAAAGAAACATCTCTAATATCAAATATTAATTCGCTAACAGTTACTATATGTAAAAATAAAGTAGAAGAAAAATATATTCAAACAACAACCACTAAGTCGATAATCGAAAATAATGACGAAGAAATAAATGATATTATCGAAAACATTATAGAATAAAAAAACAATCATTTTGATTGTTTTTATTTTAAAATAAGATAACTTAATATAAAAATAAATATATTACTTAACAAATTAACCATATTATTATCTATAAAAGAATAACCTTTTATTAATTTGGTTTTTTTCAGGCAATGAATTTTGTTATCGGTTTTTTTATTACACTTTAAACATTTATATTTAGCTTCAAATAAAGTTCCAACGATACTATCAAAAAAAGATCCAAGAAAACCCATTAGTGATATGATAATGAAATTGATTAAATTAAATTCAACTATTAAATAGATTGCCCCTATTATCATGCCTCCCACTAAAGAAATAAATAATCCAAATAGAGATACCCCTCCCGATTCACCAATCTTAAGTTTTTTTAAAGTGAATATATTTATAGGTTTACTTTTTGATAAAGTTCCTATACTACTTGCTAAAGTATCAGATAAACTACCAGCTATTACACAATAATACATAATATAAAAGATATTATTATTAGAAACATAATATAATATTATGCAAATGGCTGCTGTTAATACGTTACTAATTATTTGCATAATATTTCTAGTTTTATCTTCACTATTTGATTTTATTTTATCAGAAAGTATCGTTAATAAAAATAATGTAGTAAGAGCTAAGAAAGCAGTATATCCACCTAAATAACATATTATTATGGCAAGTAACCACGCTAATATAATACCACTGATAGTAATTTTATTTTTATATAAGGCATATAGAGCTAAAATTGATGGAAAAAGAATACTTAAATACATATTATAATCCTCCTATTAATATTAGTATAATGAATAAACCTAATGGTAAAGTTAAATTATCTAATCCTTTGATACCAATTAATTCTAAAATAGCTGCGCTTAATCCTATTAAAAGTATTTTTAATATAT
>JAQVVC010000058.1 GCA_028699175.1 Bacilli bacterium
ACATGAAAATATCTGACTTACCTAATAGTGAAAAACCAAGAGAAAGATTAATTAAATATGGTGTTTCTAATTTAAGTAATGAAGACTTAATATCGATAATAATAAGAAATGGTATTAAAGATCAAAATGTTAAAATACTAAGTAATCAAATTCTTTCAAAAATAAAATCAATTGATAAACTATCAGATTTATCTATAAACGAATTATGTCAAATAAAAGGCATCGGTAAAATAAAAGCAGTAACATTGATTGCATCTATTGAACTTGGAAAAAGAGTAAATAATAAAGATATTAATCATGGTATTTTAATAAATAATACTGATTTAGTTCATAAATATTTTTCTCATCTCATAGGTAATAAAAACCAAGAAGAAATATTAGTTATTTTACTTGATTATAAAAAAAGACTTATTTCTTATAAATTAATGTATAAAGGAACTAATTCTGCCTCTTTAGCTTCTACTAAAGAGATATTTAATTATGCTATTAAAGAAAATGCTGATGCCGTGATATTAATGCATAATCATCCTTCAGGTCTTATTAATCCATCTGTAGAAGACATAAAGTTAACTAATACCTTAATTGAAACCGGGAAAATTATTGGGATACCGCTTATTGATCATTTAATTACTAATGGCCAAGAATATTATAGTTTTTTTAATGAGATGGTAAAATGAAAAATAATTACTTAATTTATTTATTAGTAATAATAAGTATTTTATTTAGAAATCCCATTCTTAATTTAATAAATAATTTTAATAGTAACTTTTTTTTAAAAGATAATAATATAGAAATAAAATTATTAGAAGAAAAAAATCGATTATTAAAAAGTGAATATCAAAATTTATTAGATTTTAAAAATAATATAAAATTTGAATATAATTATACCATATGTAATATAATGAAAAATAATTATGGTTTTGGTTATTATATTATAAATGGAGATAATTACTCTATTGGCGATGAAGTTATAAATGAAAACGGTTTAATAGGTGTTATTTCTAAAATTAATAATAAAACTGCTGAGGTAAAAAAAATATATAATACCAATTTAATAGTTAAAATTAATAATGAAACGGGTAAAATAATTTCTAAGGATAAAGATAATAACTTAATAATAAAAGAAATATCTAATTATAATGATATCAGTCTAAATGATTTAGTATATAGTACGAATGATACTTATATTGGTAAAGTAATTAAAATTAAGTATGATGTTTTAGATAATTATTTGACAGTTAAAACTATTAATTTAGATAATATTAAATATGTTGCTGTAATAAGTAGGTAATATATGATAATAGATTTTTTAGTCCTTAATATTACTAATATTTATATTGCATCTTTTTTATTAAGTATTTTATATTTGAATGATAAATTTTTATATTCAATTTTAATTATTGATATATTATTAAATGGGACTCCTCTTATTACAATTATAATTATCATTTTATTTCAATTCAAGAAAAATATATTTAAAATAATTAATCAAAATATTTTTACTTTAATGCTATTGCTAACATGTTATTATTTTATTTTTGGAATCTTCATTTATATTGTATATAATGATTTTAATCTTTATATAATTAATTATTTACTAAAATATTTAGCAATTAATTTAATCATATATTATACAGGAATTAAATACTTGACTAGTAAATATAATTAATATAGGAGAACTTATGAAAAATAACAAATATATTAAATCATTATTTTTAAGAGTACTAGTATCTATTATTTTATTTTTATCTATTTCTATATTTATAAATCACAGCGATAAAAATTTATTACTTTTTAAAAAAAACATCTATGATAAAACATTAAATTTTAGTAAAATAAATAAAGCTTATAATAAATATTTTGGAGATGTATTACCAGAAACTGATTTAAGTATGGTTTCGAAAGATAATCTTGTTTATAAAGATGCTAAAGCTTATAAAGAGGGGGTATTATTAACTGGGGTTAATAATATATCTTTATTTAAAAGTGGTATTGTTGTATTTATAGGTGAAAAAGAACATTATGGGAATACCATAATTGTTCAAGGAATGGATGGAATAGATTATTGGTATGGAAATGTATCTGATATTAATGTTAAATTATATGATTATATTGAATCAGATACAATAATAGCTAATGTTAAAGATGGTAATTTATATGTCGTATTTAAGAAAAATGGCGAAGTATTAAATTTTGAAGAATTTATTTAAAATTCATCCTATTACTTATTTTATATTATTAAGTGTTTTATTAACTGGGTATTTTAATTATTTTTTAATTATAAGTTTGATCTTAATCATTCATGATTTAGGTCATATTATAATGTTTAAAATGCTAAATTATAAAATTAAAGAAATATTTATTTTACCTTTTGGATCAATAATAAAAAGTAATATTAATTTAGCTAATAAAACTTTAGATATATTTTTAATTAGCATAGCTGGCATATTCTTTCAAATATTATTATTTCCAATTATGAATATATTTAATAATTTATTTGTAAATGATATTAGTTATAATATATTTTTAAACTATAATAAGATAATTATTTTATTTAATTTATTACCTATAATTCCTTTAGATGGGTCTAAAATAATGCTATGTATTTTAGAAAGTATTATAAGTTATAAAACAGCATTAAAAATGATTAATATTATTAGTGCTATTCTAATTATATTATTAATAATATGTACAACATATTATGGAATTAATTCTATTATTATCATTACTTTTTTAATCTATAAAACAATTAATGAAATTATTAATCATAAATATATATTTAACAAGTTTTTACTTGAAAGATTATTAATTAAAAATAATAAAAAAAAGATAAAATATATTAAACATCTTAAAAACATATTTAAAAATAAATATAATTTTATAAACAATCAAGGAGAAACTAAAGTATTAAAATCCCTTTTTATGCCTTAAATATTGACTTTAATTAAATTGTTTGGTATTATCTATTTGTTTGTAATTAATTTATAAACCGCACTAAGAAGGTAAAAGTAGAGTAATCTCACCTTAAAGGCGTGTCTTCAAAGAAAAGGAGGAAATTGAATTAATGAAAGCAGTGTTTATTACAGGTGGAAAGCAATATTATGTTGCTGTTGGTGATGAACTATATGTTGAAAAATTAGACTTAGAAGATGGTAAAACAGTTGATTTTACTGATGTATTATCAGTAGGAGATAAAACTGGCAAGCCGTTTGTAAAAGATGCTAAAGTAACATGTGAAGTTGTAAAATCAGGAAAGGCTAAAAAAATAACTATTTTTAAATATAAAGCCAAAAAGAAATATCGCCGTACCCAAGGTCACAGACAACCTTATACCAAATTAATTGTTAAAAAGATTGTTGGTTAAATATGATAAAAGTAAAAGTACTAAAAGATACTATTATTATAAATGGACATGCTAATTTTGCCAATTATGGAAAAGATATAGTATGTGCTAGTGTTTCAGCAATAGTAACAACTAGTATAAATGATATGTATGCTGTAAATAAGGATTCATTTGTATATACTGATGATGGTAACGAATTGATAATCAAAATTACTAAGGAAGATTCATTAATCCTAAAGTTATTTCATAATTTAATTGAATTACTTAATAATTTAGAAAAAGATTATCCTAAAAATATTAAAATTGAGAGTGAGGAATAATTAATGTTATTTTTAAGATTAAATATTCAACGTTTTGCTCAAAAAAAAGGTCAATCTTCTACTAAAAATAATAGAGACTCTGCAGGACGTAGATTAGGTGCTAAATTATCAGATGGGCAGTTAGCAACATCTGGAGCAATTATTTATCGTCAAAGAGGAACGAAGATTTATCCTGGAGAAAATGTTGGATTAGGAAAAGATCATACTTTATTTGCTAAAATTGAAGGTAGAGTAAAATATGAAAGATTAGGAAGAGATAAGAAAAAAGTAAGTGTATATTCAAAATAACTTACTTTTTTTGTTTTATTATTCTAAATTTATTAAAATTTATTTTCCTTTCT